>NZ_JARJLT010000374.1 GCF_029335315.1 Pseudomonas citronellolis | reverse complement strand
CGCCCTTTCCAGCCAGCTCGACGAACGCCGGCGCAGCGCCCGGCTGTACCGTGGCGAAGCCTATTTCGACGTCGCCCACGACCGCAGCCGCCCGTTCGAGGTGGACGCCGGCCCGGTGCAGGTGAGCGTGCGCGGCACCGCCTTCGCCGTGCGCTACCTGGGCAACGAGGCGGAAGTCAGCGTGCAGCGTGGCGAGGTCGACCTGCATAGCGCCGGCGACGACACCCGCGTCAGCCTCGGCGCCGGCGACAGCATCCGGGTCGGCCCGGACGGCTTCGGCGAGCGCCGCCACGACGGCGACAGCCAGCGCCTGCTGGCCTGGGTACAGGGCCGCCTGGTGTTCGAGAACTGCCCGCTGAACCAGGTGCTGGCCGAGCTGCGCCGCTACTATCCGGGCTGGATCGTCAACGCCGACGAGCGCCTGGAGCAGGTCAGCATCACCGGCAACTACCGCCTCGACGACCCCCTCGGGGCGATGCGCTCGCTGGCGCAGATCACCTCGTCGCACCTACGCGAGTATCCGCGCCTGCTGATCCTCAACTGAAGCCCGGGCGCCAACGGCTCAGGGCAACGCGCCAACCGTCGGCGGGGTATGGCAGCCCTTGCACGAACGCACCGGGCCGGACTGCTGGAACGCCTGCAGGCGTTTCAGGTGGCAGCCTTCGCAGATCTCGTGGAACTGCTTCTCGATCTTCACCGCCAGTTGCGGCGACTCCTTGTGGCAGAGGATGCAGGTACGGCTGCCGCTGGGCGAGGTCGAGGTCGACTTGTCGACGAAGTCGTGGTGGCAGGTGACGCAGTTGACGCTGCCGTGGTTGGTATGGTCGAAGTTCATCGGCAGCAACGGGTGCTGGCGCACCAGTTGGTCGTGGCCGTGCCGCGCGCCCAGGACGAAGGCCGCCAGCAGCGGGATGGCCAACAGCAGGTACCAGCGTTTCATAGCAGCGGCAGGTCCACGCTGCTGAGCAGCGCATAGAGGCCGGCCAGCGCCAGGCCGGCGCAGAGCACGGCGACGCTGAGGCGGCTGGCGAGGTAGGCGCTGTGCCGGCGACGCCCGCCTTCGGCGTAGTGCGGGGTGGCCCGCGGCAGCAGCGGCCAGGCCAGCGCGGCGACGCTCAGCGCGCCCCACAGCAAGGCCTTCCAGACAGCACCGCTGTAGTAGCCGGCGCCGATCATGTGCACGGCGGCCAGCGCCACGATGGCGGCGCTCCACCCGTAGTGCCAGCGGCGGAAGTCCACGTGCTTGCGCCAGATGCGCCGGCGCACGGCGGTCAGGCTGACCGGCAGGATCAACAGCAGGAGCAGGGTCGCGCCATCGGCCGCGAGCATGTGCCAGGGCCCGCCGGGCAGCATTTCGTCGAGCACCAGCGGCTCTTCCACCAGCATCACGACGATATGCACGATCAGCAGCACGGCGGCGACGAAGGACAGGTCGCGGTGCAGCACCATGAAGAACTTGCCGTCATGCCGCGGCTGGGCCATCGGCTTGCCGGTGTAGGCGAACAACAGCAGGAACAGCGCGCCGGCGACGAAGCCGGCGACGTTGGCGAAGTCCCACGCCGGGTGTACGCCGGGCATGGCGCCGAAAAGAAAGATCGCGGCGAACGGCAACAGGCAGGCCAGCGCGACGCGCAGGGTCAGTGCGAACATCCGGTCAGCCTCCTCTGCTGCGTTCTCCGGAAAATGGCCGCGTAGCGTGCCGCCGCGCGGCACGCTACGCAAGTCGCCATCAGTGGGCGATGCACACCGACTTGATCTCGGTGTAGGCCTCGACCACGGCGCGGCCGAACTCGCGGCCCATGCCCGACTGCTTGACGCCGCCGAACGGCATGCTCGGGTCGAGCAGCACGTGGGCGTTGACCCACACGGTGCCGGACTCGATGCGCGGCACCAGGTTCATTGCCTTGGTCAGGTCGTTGGTCCACAGGCTGGCGCCCAGGCCGTACTCACTGTCGTTGGCCATCTCGATGGCCTCGTCCTCGTCCTTGAAGGACAGCACCGCCAGCACCGGACCGAACACTTCATCGTGGGCCACGGACATGCTCTGCTTGACGTCGGCCAGCACGGTCGGGCGCACGAAGAAGCCGTCGCAGTCCATCGGCTCGCCGCCGCAGACCACGCGGGCGCCTTCGCGACGGGCGGTCTCGATGTGCTTGAGCACCGAGGTCTGTTGCTTGCGCGACACCAGCGGGGTGATCTGCGAAGTATCGTCCAGGCCTTCGCCGATGCTCATGCCGGCGACCACCGCGCCGAGCTTCTCGACGAATTCGGCGTAGCGCGACTCGTGCACGTAGAAGCGCGAGGCCGCGGCGCAGACCTGGCCGCTGTTGAGCAGGCCGCCCAGCAGCGCGCCCTGCACGCATTTGTCGATGTCGGCGTCGGCCAGGATGATCATCGGGTTCTTGCCGCCCAGCTCCAGGGCGAAGCGGGTCATGTTCTGCATGGCGGCGATGCCGACGCTGCGGCCGATCGCGGTGGAGCCGGTGAACGAGACCTTGCTGACCAGCTTGTGCGACGCCAGGCCGCCGCCGATGCGCGCGCCGTCGCCGGTGACCAGGTTGAACACGCCGGCCGGCACGCCGGCCTCGAAGGCCAGTTCGGCCAGGCGCAGGGCGGTCAGCGGGGTTTCCGAAGCGGGCTTGATGACCACGGTGTTGCCGGTGGCCAGGGCGGGCATCAGTTTCCACACGGCGATCATCAGCGGGAAGTTCCACGGCACGATGCCGGCGACCACGCCCACCGGCTCGCGGCGGGTGAAGGCGGTGAACTTGGTGCCCGGCGGCAGCGGGATGGACACGTCCAGCGACTGGCCTTCGATCTTGGTCGCCCAGCCGGCCATGTAGCGCATGAATTCGACGGTGGCGCCCACGTCGAGCATGCGGGTCAGGTTGATCGACTTGCCCTGGCTCAGGGTTTCCAGCTGGGCCAGTTCCTCGGCGTGCTGCTCCACCAGGTCGGCAAAGCGCAGCAGGATGCGTTCGCGATCGGCCGGGCGCAGGTCGGACCAGACGCGCGACTTGAAGGCGGCGTGGGCGGACTTGATCGCGCGGTCGAGCAGGTCGGTGTCGATGTCGGCGATCCGCGCGATGGCTTCGCCGGTGGCCGGGTTGAGCACGTCGCTGGTGGGGCCGTCATAGGCCACCCAGGCGCCGTCGATGAAGCAGCCGTGACGGCGTTGGAGGAACTCGGCGACCTGCGGCAGGATTGCGGTGATGCTCATGGTGACTCCTGTTCTTGGCGCCCCCGGTGCGGCCGGGGGTCAGGCAGGGAGCCGCCCGCCCGGCGCGCGCCGGGGGCGGCGGGAAATGGTCAGTGTTGCTGGCTGAGCCACAGGCTCAGGGCCTTGCGCTCGTCGGCGTCGGCCAGGCCCTGGTAGGGCATGTAGGTACCGGGCACGGCGGCCTGCGGCTCGGTGACGAAGGCTTCGAGGCTGTCGCGGGACCAGGCCGCGGCCTTGTCCTTCATCGCCTGGGAGTAGCTGAAACCGGCCAGGGAGCCGGCGTTGCGGCCGATCACGCCGTGCAGGTTGGGGCCCATGATGTTGGCGCCGCCGGCGTTGACGGTGTGGCACACGGAGCAGTCGCGCTCGAACACGGCCTGGCCCTTGGCGGCCAGGTCATCGGCCAGGGCGAGCCCCGACTGGACGCCGGCCACGGCCAGCAGCAGGCCGCAGAGGCCGGTCTTGATGCGGGATTTCACGGTGAACAACATTGCAATCGCACTCTCGGCAAGTTCTCGTCGGCCGGGCTGGACCCGGCCTGCTGGGCGCGCCTTCGGCGCGGCCGTTCCATCGGGATTGTCGCCAGGGTCGGGAGTGCGGGTGTTTTTCTGTATGCCAGTCGTGTTGGCAGGAGTGCCAAGAACGCGGCCGAAAGCGGATGGGGAAGCGTCTCGCCGGCGGCGCCGAAGCGCTTTTCGTAGGAGCTGGCGTCCGGGAGGGCGGCGGATAACCGCGAACGGTTATTCGCCCTACGCCGAACCCTCGACGCCGCGTAGGGCGAATAACGCCTGCGGCGTTATTCGCCGTTAGTGCGCGTAGCGCTTGCGGTACTCGCCCGGGGAAACCCCGAAGCGGGTCTTGAACGCCGTGGAGAAGTAGCTGGAATCGGAGAAGCCCCAGGCGTAGCCCAGCGCCGAGAGCTTCTGCTCGCCGGCGGCGTTGCGCAGGGATTCGGCGCAGAAGTCCAGGCGGCGGTTCTTGATGTACTGCGCCACCACCAGGCCCTTCTTGGCGAACATGCGGTACAGGCCGCGCACCGACACCCCCACTTCGCG
Organism: Pseudomonas citronellolis; assembly: GCF_029335315.1. Classification (GTDB taxonomy): domain Bacteria; phylum Pseudomonadota; class Gammaproteobacteria; order Pseudomonadales; family Pseudomonadaceae; genus Pseudomonas; species Pseudomonas citronellolis_A. The sequence continues at coordinate 13,276 of NZ_JARJLT010000374.1, read as the reverse complement.
GGCGATCAGCTCCGGGCAGAGTTCCTCTGCGCCGATGTGCTGGTCGATGAACGCCACCGCCTTGCGGAACAGCCGCTCGTGGCTGTCCTCGCCGTCCACCCCGGCCAGGGCCGGGCGCAGCAGGCTGACCAGGGCGTCGAGGGTGGCCTCGCTTTCCTGCATGCCGAGGCCGTCCTGGCGGGCGGTCTCGAGGATCAGCGTATTGGCCAGCACCGCCACCGGCGAGGTGGCCGGGATGCGCCGCGCGCAGTCGATGCCGGCGAAGCGCAGGCCACGCTCCAGCACCTGGCGCGGAAGGATCAGCGACAGCTGCCGCGAGTCTTCCTCGTAGGTCATGTCGCAGGGCCGGTTGGCGTCCACCAGGGTGATGTCGCCGCGCCCCAACTGCACACGGTTGCCGTCCTGCTCCAGGCGCGAACGCCCTTCGAGCTGGAACACCGCATAGAAGTGGCCGTTGCCGCTGCCGCTCACTTCCTTGCTGGTGCGGTACAGGTGCACCTGCGACATGTCGACGACGCTGAGTTTGATGGCACCGCCCTGGTACTCCCGCAGCTTTCCATGGAAGGACGGCCCCAGCGTGCGCGCGTCGAAACGCCCGCACGCCTGGTTGACCTGGCCCAGCCACGCTTCGAAAGCCTCATCCCTGGAAATCGATGAAGGGTTCATGACCTGCAAAGCCTCATACACGCATTGTTTTTATCAGCGGACGCTCAGGCACGCGTCCGTCATTGTCCGGCCATCCGGCCGGCGGTTCCGCAGCGCCGCCTCAGTTCGGCGCTTGTGAAGCATGTTTCGAGCCAATCCCGCTCAGGCGAGGCCTCCGAAGCGCCGGTAGAAGCTCTCGGCGGCGTCCGGCAAGGGCCCGTCGGCGGTCTCCAGGGCGCTGTTCAGCCACTCCTCGGCCTTGGCGTACACCAGGCGGTACAGATTGCGGCACAACTGCCGCGCGGCGCGCCCTTCCCAGTCGCCGGGGAGCAGCTCGTCCGGCAATTGCGGGTCGCGCAGTAGCAACTTGCGATATTCGTGGATCAACAGGGTGCGCGCCAGGAAACAATCCTGGGCTTCCAGCTCGCCCTGCTCGCGCAGCGCCTGCCACAGCGGGCGGAACAGGCGGATGAACTCGCTGTAGTGCTGGCCCAGCTCGTCGATCTTCCAGCTCTCGCGCACCTGCAGGCGCATGGCCCTGGAGGCCAGCACTTCCTGGGCGTGGGTCTCGAAGACGATGCTGTCGTCCAGCGCGTCCAGGTCCAGCAGGGTCGCGGTGACGTCGGCGCGGTCGCAGCGCGGGCAGGCCAGCACGCTCGGCGCGAGGGCGCCGAAGCCTTGCCATTCCAGTTCCTCGCGCACCTGCTTGCGCTTGTCGGCGGCCAGCTGCGAGAGCATCACCAGCGTCCAGGCGCCATCCCAGGCCGGCAGGCCGGGGCTGTAGACGCGCTTGAAGGCCTTCTCGAAACGCCGCCGGCCGGTGCCGGTGAGGCTGTAGTAGCTGCGCCGGCCGACTTTCTCGGCGGTCAGCCAGCCTTCCTTGGTCAGGCGGAAGATCGAGGTGCGGATCAGCCGCTCGTTGATCCCCATGGGCTCCAGCAGGCCGATCAGGCTGCCCAGCCAGACGGTGCCGCCGTGGGGCTCGATGGCGTCGCCATAAAGCGTGATGATCAGCGAACTGGCGCGAATCGGCGTCTGTTCCTGGAAACGGGAGATCAACTGGGCAAGCGGGACGAGACTGCTCATGGCACGGCTGGAAGCGGATAAAGCGCCGACTATACCTGCCCGCCGTGTCGCCTGGCCATTGGAGCGAACCCCAATGAGGCTCATGCCTCCTCACCCTTGGGGCGGAACCCGGAATCGCCGATGCGCGGGCGCCCTTCTTCCACCGCCGCCAGCGGCTGGCACTCCGCCAGGCTGGCCAGGCAGCGCCGGGTCAGGGTCTGGTATTCGGCGGTGCCGCGCTGCTTCCAGGCGATTTCCTGTTCGCTCAGCTCGCGCTTCACCGTCGCCGGCGAGCCCATCACCAGGCTCTGCGGCGGGCATTCGAAGCCGGCCTTGACGAAGGCCGTGGCGGCGACGATGCAGCGCTCGCCGATGTGCGCCTTGTCCATCACCACCGCGTTCATGCCGACCAGCGCGTCGGCGCCGATGCGGCAGCCGTGCAGCACCGCGCCGTGGCCGATGTGGCCGTTGCGCTCGACCACGGTGTCGCTGTCCGGGAAGCCGTGCATCACGCAGGTATCCTGCAGGTTGGCGCCCTCCTCCAGGATGATCCGCCCGAAATCGCCGCGCAGCGCCGCCAGGGGGCCGACGTAGCAGTGCGGGCCGACGATCACGTCACCGATCAGCACCGCCGTGGGGTGCACGTAGGCGCTCGGGTCGACCACCGGGGTCAGCCCTTCGAGGCTGTAGCAAGGCATCTCAGGCCTCCTCGCGACGGTGCGCGTGGCGACGGCTCTGCACCACGACGAAGCGTCGGCTGACGAAGGCCGCGTCGGTGATCGAGGCGTTGGCCGCCGGGTTGCCGCCGCTGCCGTGGAAGTCGCTGAAGGCCGCCGACTGGTTGACGAAGACGCCGCCGTCGAGATTCACCGAGAGCGCCACGGCGTGGTCGATGGCGAAGGTTTCGGCGCGTGCGAGGAAGGCCTCGTCGGTGGAGTACACGCCCAGGGTCATGGCGCCCTTGCTGGCGATCACCTCGCCGGCCACCTGCAGGCTGTGCTCGCTGCCGTCGGTGGCGACGAGGAAGGCGATCGGCCCGAAGCGCTCCTCGCCATAGGCGGCGCGCTCGCTGGCGTCGACCTTGAGCAGCAGCGGCGTGCGCACGCGCGCCTCGGGGAATTGCGGGTGGACGCGCGCCTCGCTGTCCAGCAGTACCTCGCCACGACCCCGGCAGGCGTCGATGCGCTGGGCGGTGGCTGCGGACTGGATGGCGCCGAGCACGCCACAGGCGCGCTCGTTGTCGGCGAGGAAGGCGCTGATCGCGCCGGCCAGGGCCTGGGCCACGGCGTCGAAGCCGACCTGCTCGGCACCGACGCGGATGCCGTCGCGGGGGATATAGATAGCCTGGGTGGTGGTGCACATCTGCCCGGAGTACAGGCTGAGGGAGAACGCCAGGTTGCGCGCCACCGCCTTGAGGTCGGCGACGCTGTCGATGATCACCGTGTTGACCCCGGCCTTCTCGGTGAACACCTGGGCCTGGCGGGCGTTGTTCTCCAGCCAGTCGCCGAAGGCGCTGGAACCGGTGAAGTCGACCAGCTTGACCCGCGCATCCAGGGCCAGTTCCTGGGCGACCGGGGCCTCGGCGCTATCGACCACTAGGCTGACCAGGGCCGGGTCGAAGCCCAGCTCGGCGAGCACGTCCTGGATCACCCTGACGCTCATCGCCACCGGCAGGATCGCCGCCGGGTGCGGCTTGACCAGCACCGGGTTGCCGGTAGCCAGGCTGGCGAACAGGCCGGGGTAGGTGTTCCAGGTCGGGAAGGTGGCGCAGCCGATCACCAGGGCCAGGCCGCGCGGGGCGATGTGCCAGCGCTTGTCCATGACCAGCGGCTCGGCCTTACCCTGAGGCTTGCTCCATTGCGCCGCCTCGGGCACCTCGGCCATGGCCTTCCAGGCGTAGGCCAGGGCTTCCAGGGCGCGGTCCTGGGCGTGCGGGCCGCCAGCCTGGAAGGCCATCATGTAGCCCTGGCCGCTGGTGTGCATCACCGCGTGGGCCAGGCTCGGGCTCAGCGCGTTGAGGCGCTGGAGGATTTCCAGGCAGGCGCCCAGGCGCGCCTGCGGGCCGGCGTCGCGCCAGGCCGGCAGCGCCGCCTGCTGGCGTTGCAGCAACGCCTCGCGGTCGTATTGGTCGTAGCTGACGCCCAGGTCGAAACCATAGGGCGAGCGCTCGGCGCCGGCGCGCCCGGTGGCGCGCGGGCCGTGCAGCGCGAAGTGCTTGCCGAGCAGCGCCTCGAAGGCCGCCTGGGCGCCCTTCACCGCCTCTTCCGGGTACTGCTTCAGGCTCTCGCCGTGGGGCGACCAGTAGTCGCGGCTGGCGATGGCCTGAACGGCACGCTCCAGGGTGGCGCGGTGGTGGGCGAACAGCTCCAGGGCGCAGGCTCGGGCGGCGGAAGACATCGGTGAGGCTCCTTGTGCACGCGGGCGCCAATGGCGCCGGCAAGGCGGGACGGGAAAGCGACCCGTCGTGATTCGTTATTTTGAAAATCTTGTATCACAACAAATCAGATCGTCAATCCACCAAAAGCTGTATCGCTTTCCCAAACGACCGCCGGCCGTCGGTGCAACGCCCGTATTTTCTGGCCTTCAGCCTTTAATCAAGGGGTGGAGGGGCGGTTTCGAAGCCTTGAGGCCAGCCAAGGCCAATCACACATGAGACACATAAATAACATTCATGCTTGTTGTTTTGTATCACATCATGCCTATACTGGTTGGCAGCCAGGGTCCGTCCGCGTCCAGCAGAGAAGCGCCGGCCCCCAGAACAATTCCAACATGAAGCCGGCCCAGAGCCGTGCGTGCAGCCTGAGGAGCTTTACATGCCTCGTACCCTCGCCGTGCAGGCGCCGGAGGACGGCGTCCGCCTGATCACCCTGCAGCGCCCCGAAGCGCTCAACGCCCTGAACACCGAGCTGCTCGGCGAACTGGCGGCCGAACTCGACGCCGCCGAGCGCGACGACGAGACCCGCGTGGTGGTCATCACCGGCAGCCGCAAGGCGTTCGCCGCCGGCGCCGACATCAAGGAGATGGCCGAGCGCGACCTGGTCGGCATCCTCAACGACCCGCGCGTGGCCCACTGGCAACGCATCACCGCCTTCCCCAAACCGCTGATCGCCGCGGTCAACGGCTTCGCCCTGGGCGGCGGCTGCGAGCTGGCGATGCACGCCGACATCCTCATCGCCGGCGAAGACGCGCGCTTCGGCCAGCCGGAAATCAACCTCGGCATCATCCCCGGCGCCGGCGGCACCCAGCGCCTGCTGCGCGCGGTGGGCAAGTCGCTGGCCATGCAGATGGTCCTCGGCGGCGAAGCCATCGACGCCCGCCACGCCCTGCGCGCCGGCCTGGTCAGCGAAGTCACCCAACCCGAATTCACCGTCGAGCGCGCCCTGCAGGTCGCCCGCGTCATCGCGCGCAAGGCGCCGCTGGCCGTGCGCCTGGCCAAGGAAGCGCTGCTCAAGGCCCAGGACACCGACCTGGCCAGCGGCCTACGCTTCGAGCGCCACGCCTTCACCCTGCTGGCCGGCACCGCCGACCGCGAGGAAGGCATCCGCGCCTTCCAGGAAAAGCGCGCGCCGCGCTACCTCGGCCGCTGAGCCCCTCTTCCTCTTTATATCGATTGCTGGAGCGAGCCCGCCCATGAACTTCGAGCACATCCTGTTTTCCATCGAGGACGGCGTCGCCCTCCTCAGCCTGAACCGCCCGGACCAGCTGAACAGCTTCAACGCCACGATGCACGGCGAGGTGCGCGAGGCGCTCAAGCGGGTGCGCCAGAGCGAGGAAGCCCGCGTCCTGCTGCTGACCGGCGAAGGCCGCGGCTTCTGCGCGGGCCAGGACCTGTCGGATCGCAACGTCGCCCCCGGCGCCGAGATGCCCGACCTGGGCGAGTCCATCGAGAAGTTCTACAACCCGCTGATCCGCAGCCTGCGCGACCTGCCGCTGCCGGTGATCTGCGCGGTGAACGGCGTGGCCGCCGGCGCCGGGGCGAACATCCCGCTGGCCTGCGACCTGGTCCTGGCGGCGCGTTCGGCCAGCTTCATCCAGGCCTTCTGCAAGATCGGCCTGATCCCCGATTCCGGTGGCACCTGGACCCTGCCGCGCCTGGTCGGCATGGCCCGCGCCAAGGCCCTGGCCCTGCTGGGCAATCGCCTCTCCGCCGAACAAGCCGAGCAATGGGGCCTGATCTACCAGGTGGTGGACGACGCCAACCTGCGCGAGGAAGCCCTCAAGCTGGCGCGCCACCTGGCCACCCAGCCGACCTATGGCCTGGCACTGATCAAGCGCAGCCTCAACGCCAGCCTGAACAACAGCTTCGACGAGCAACTTGAGCTGGAGCGCGACCTGCAGCGCCTGGCCGGGCGCAGCGAGGACTACCGCGAAGGCGTCGGCGCCTTCATGGAAAAACGCACCCCCAGCTTCAAGGGCCGCTGACATGCACGCACTGGATATCAACGCCCAGGTCGCGGTGATCGGCGCTGGCGCCATGGGCGCCGGCATCGCCCAGGTGGCGGCCCAGGCCGGCCACCCGGTGAAGCTCTACGACAACCGCCCGGGCGCCGCCGCCCAGGCCATCGACGGCATCGACCGGCAGCTCGGCCGCCTGGTCGAGAAAGGCAAGCTCGACGCCGCCACGCGCACCGCCATAGTCGCACGCCTGCAACCGGTGGAAGCCATCGAGGCCCTGGCCGATTCGCGCCTGGTGATCGAGGCCATCGTCGAGAACCTGGAGGTCAAGCGCGGCCTGCTGAACCAGCTGGAAGCGCTGTGCGCGGCCGACTGCGTGCTGGCCAGCAACACCTCGTCGCTGTCCATCACCACCCTCGCCGCCGGCCTGAAACACCCCGAGCGGGTGATCGGCATGCACTTCTTCAACCCGGCGCCGCTGATGGCCCTGGTAGAGATCGTCTCCGGCCTGGCCACCGCCCCGGCGCTGGCCCAGGCCCTGCACGCCACCGCGAAGAGCTGGGGCAAGCAGCCGGTGTACACCCGCTCCACCCCCGGCTTCATCGTCAACCGCGTGGCCCGCCCGTTCTACGCCGAAAGCCTGCGCCTACTGCAGGAAGGCGCCGCCGACTGCGCCAGCCTCGACGCCCTGCTGCGCGACGCCGGCGGCTTCCGCATGGGCGCCTTCGAGCTGACCGACCTGATCGGCCACGACGTCAACTACGCGGTGACCTGCTCGGTGTTCGACGCCTACTACGGCGACTTCCGCTTCCAGCCCTCGCTGATCCAGAAGGAACTGGTCGACGCCGGCCGCTTCGGCCGCAAGAGCGGCCGCGGCTTCTACGACTACGCCGAAGGCGTCGAGCGCCCGCAGGCCGCCGAGCTGGGCAGCGCCGCCGGGGTCGACAGCTGCGTGGTCGAAGGCGACCTGGGCGTGGCCCAGCCGCTGGTGCAGCGCCTGAAGGACTCCGGTGTGCGGGTGATCGAGCGCGCCGGCAGCGGCCTGCTGCGCGTCGGCGACGCCGTGCTGGCGCTGTCCGACGGCCGCCTGGCCAGCCAGCGCGGCAAGGACGACGGCCTGCGCAACCTGGTGCTGTTCGACCTGGCGCTGGACTACGCCAAGGCCTCGCGCCTGGCCATCAGCTGGTCCGCCGACACCTCCGGCGAGGCCCGCGACCAGGCCGTGGCCCTGCTGCAGCGCGCCGGCCTGAAGGTCACCGCCCTGGCCGACCTGCCCGGCCTGGCCGTGCTGCGCACCGTGGCCATGCTCGCCAACGAAGCGGCCGACGCCGTGCTGCAAGGCGTGGGTTCGGCGGCGGATATCGACCTGGCCATGCGCGCCGGGGTGAACTACCCGCGCGGCCCGCTGGCCTGGGCCGAGGCCATCGGCGTCGGCTATGTGCTGGCCACCCTGGATAACCTGCAACGCAGCTACGGCGAGGAACGCTATCGCCCGTCCCTGCTGCTGCGCCGCAAGCACGCCGAAGGGAGCCGCCTGCATGACTGAGCGCAGCCCCGAACAACTGGCCCGCGCCTGCGCCGACGCCATGTTCAGCCGCGACCTGGCCACCCAGCGCCTGGACATCCGCCTGCTCGACGCCGGCCCCGGCAGCGCCAGGCTGAGCATGCCGGTGCGCGAGGACATGATCCAGGGCCACGGCACCTGCCACGGCGGCTTCCTCTTCGCCCTGGCCGACTCGGCCTTCGCCTTCGCCTGCAACAGCTATGACGAGGCCACCGTGGCCATCGGCTGCAGCATCGACTACGTGGCCCCGGCGCGCCTGGGCGATGAGCTCAGCGCCACGGCCAGCGAGCAGAGCCGCAGCGGCCGCACCGGCAACTACGACGTACGCATCGAAAACCAGCACGGACAGCTGATCGCCCTGTTCCACGGCAAATCCTACAAAGTGCGCGGCACCGTGCTGGCGCAGGAGACTTCCGAATGACCGACCTGACTGACGCCCTGATCATCGACGCCGTGCGCACGCCCATCGGCCGCTACGCCGGCGCCCTCTCCGCGGTGCGCGCCGACGACCTCGCCGCCATCCCGCTGAAGGCGCTGCTGCAGCGCCACCCGGAACTGGACTGGAGCGCCATCGACGACGTCATCTTCGGCTGCGCCAACCAGGCCGGCGAAGACAACCGCAACGTCGCGCACATGGCCTCGCTGCTGGCCGGCCTGCCGACCGCCGTGCCCGGCACCACCATCAACCGCCTGTGCGGCTCCGGCCTCGACGCCATCGGCGGCGCCGCCCGCGCCCTGCGCTGTGGAGAAGCCGGGCTGATGATCGCCGGCGGTGTCGAGTCGATGTCCCGCGCCCCCTTCGTCATGGGCAAGTCCGAGCAGGCCTTCGGCCGCAGCGCGGAAATCTTCGACACCACCATCGGCTGGCGCTTCGTCAACAAACTGATGAAGGCGCAGTTCGGCATCGATTCCATGCCGGAAACCGCGGAGAACGTCGCCGAACAGTTCAACATCTCCCGCGCCGACCAGGACGCCTTCGCCCTGCGCAGCCAGCACAAGGCCGCCGCCGCCCAGGCCCGTGGGCGCCTGGCGAAAGAGATCGTCCCGGTGGAAATTCCCCAGCGCAAAGGCCCGGCCAAGGTCGTCGAGCACGACGAGCACCCGCGCGGCGACACCACCCTGGAGCAGTTGGCCAAGCTCGGCACGCCGTTCCGCGACGGCGGCAGCGTCACCGCCGGCAACGCCTCGGGGGTCAACGACGGCGCCTGCGCCCTGCTCCTGGCCAGCCCGGCGGCCGCCCAACGCCATGGCCTGAAGGCCCGCGGACGGGTGGTCGGCATGGCGGTGGCCGGGGTCGAGCCGCGGATCATGGGTATCGGCCCGGTGCCGGCGACCCGCAAGGTGCTGGAGCTGACCGGCCTGGCGCTGAACGACATGGACGTGATCGAACTCAACGAAGCCTTCGCCGCCCAGGGCCTCGCCGTGCTGCGCGAGCTGGGCCTGAAAGACGACGACGAGCGGGTCAACCCCAACGGCGGCGCCATCGCCCTGGGCCACCCGCTGGGCATGAGCGGCGCGCGCCTGGTCACCACCGCGCTGCACGAACTGGAAGAACGCGGCGGCCGCTACGCCCTGTGCACCATGTGCATCGGCGTCGGCCAGGGCATCGCCATGGTCATCGAGCGCCTGCCGGGCTGAATCCGGCAGGCACAGCAAAACGCCTGGCCAAGGGCACAAAGACCGCAACCCACGGGGGCGTTATCCTGCCCCCATGACACTCGCAGCCCGTACGCGGGCTGGCGCACAAGAACAAATCGAGTGAAACCATGAATATGTACCATGATGCCGAACGTGCCCTGCTTGATCCGATGGAAACCGCCAGTGTCGACGAACTGCGCCAGCACCAGCTGGAGCGTCTGCGCTGGAGCCTCAAGCACGCCTACGAAAACGTCCCGCTGTACCGCAAGCGCTTCGACGAAGCCGGCGTGCACCCGGACGACCTGAAATCCCTCGACGACCTGGCGAAGTTCCCCTTCACCGGCAAGAACGACCTGCGCGACAACTACCCCTACGGCATGTTCGCCGTGCCGCAGAGCGAGATCGTGCGCCTGCACGCCTCCAGCGGCACCACCGGCAAGCCCACCGTGGTCGGCTACACGCAGAACGACATCGACACCTGGGCCAACGTCGTGGCGCGCTCGATCCGCGCCGCCGGCGGGCGCAAGGGCGACAAGGTCCACGTGTCCTACGGCTATGGCCTGTTCACCGGCGGCCTGGGCGCGCACTACGGCGCCGAGCGCCTGGGTTGCACCGTGATCCCGATGTCCGGCGGCCAGACCGAGAAGCAGGTCCAGCTGATCCGCGACTTCCAGCCGGACATCATCATGGTCACCCCCTCCTACATGCTCAACCTGGCCGACGAGATCGAGCGCCAGGGCATCGACCCGCACAGCCTCAAGCTGCGCCTGGGCATCTTCGGCGCCGAGCCGTGGACCGCCGAGCTGCGCCGCGCCGTGGAAGAGCGCCTGGGCATCACCGCCCTGGACATCTACGGGCTGTCCGAGATCATGGGCCCGGGCGTGGCCATGGAGTGCGCCGAGACCAAGGACGGCCCGACCGTCTGGGAAGACCACTTCTACCCCGAGATCATCGACCCGGCCACCGGCCGCGTGCTGCCCGACGGCGAATACGGCGAGCTGGTGTTCACCTCGCTGTCCAAGGAAGCGCTGCCGATGATCCGCTACCGCACCCGCGACCTGACCCGCCTGCTGCCGGGCACCGCGCGGCCGATGCGGCGCATCGACAAGATCACCGGGCGCAGCGACGACATGCTGATCATCCGCGGGGTGAACGTGTTCCCCACGCAGATCGAGGAGCAGGTGCTGAAAGTGAAACAGCTCGCCGAGGTCTACGAGATCCACCTGTACCGCAACGGCAACATGGACAGCATGGACGTGCACGTCGAGCTCAAGCACGACCTGCAGCTCGACACCGAGCAGCAGAAGCAAGTAGCGAACGAGCTGGGCAAGCAGATCAAGACCTACATCGGCATCAGCGCGCGCATCCTGATCCAGCCTTTCCACAGCCTCAAGCGCTCGGAAGGCAAGGCCTGCCACGTGTTCGACAAGCGCAGCCAGGGCTGATCGCCCTCCGCGCCAGGAAAACCCCGCTTCGGCGGGGTTTTTCGTTTCCCCCGCAGGCGATTGCGCCGAGCAGCTCTTCGTAGGATGGGTTGCGACGGGGAGTTTCTCGTTGGCACGCGACCCCACACCCTGTAGGAGCGAGCTTGCTCGCGAACGCTCTTGCCCTGGGCGGTTCGCGAGCAAGAACCAGGCGTCCCCCTCGCTCCTGCGAAGAGCCCCGGCAACATCCCGACACGAACTTCGCCCGCACCACCCTCCCCGCACCACACCCGCTGCGCGACAATTCATTCCGATACGCAATTATTCTCAATAATCATATTTGCGTATCAACAAACGCCTCCACAACCTCACAACAATAGAGCGCGCGCCATGACCCTGACCCTGGAACGACTCCGGGAGCACCCGGATTTCCTCCTCCTCGTCCGCCGCAAGCAACGCCTCGCCTGGACCCTCACCAGCCTGCTGCTCCTGGCCTACTACGGCTTCGTCCTGCTGGTGGCCTTCGCCCCCGGCCTGCTCGGCCAGCCCCTGAACGGCGGAGTCACCAGCCTCGGCATGTTGCTGGGCGTCGCGCTGATCGTCTTCGCGGTGCTGCTCACCGGCATCTACGTGCGGCATACCAACAAGGTGCTGGACCCACTCAACGACCGGCTCAAGCGCGAGGTGCTGGAATGAAGGCGCTCCTGCTGCTCGCCAGCCTGGTGTTGTCCGAGCCGGCCCTGGCCGCCGGCACCGAACGGCCGCTGAACTGGCACGCCATCGGGCTGTTCCTGGCCTTCGTCCTCATCACCCTCGGCATCACCCGCTGGGCCGCGCTGCGCACCCGCTCCACCGCCGACTTCTACACCGCCGGCGGCGGCCTGACGGGCATGCAGAACGGCCTGGCGATCGCCGGCGACATGATCTCCGCGGCCTCCTTCCTGGGCATCTCGGCGATGATGTTCGCCAGCGGCTACGACGGCCTGCTCTATGCCCTGGGCGTGCTCGCCGGTTGGCCGATCATCCTCTTCCTGATCGCCGAGCGCCTGCGCAACCTGGGCAAGTACACCTTCGCCGACGTGGTCGCCTACCGCCTGGAGCAGACGCCGATCCGCATCACCGCGGCCTTCGGCACGCTGATCGTGGCACTGCTGTACCTGGTGGCGCAGATGGTCGGCGCCGGCAAGCTGATCGAGCTGCTGTTCGGCCTGAGCTACCTGCAGGCGGTGCTGGTGGTGGGCGCGCTGATGGTCTGCTACGTGACCTTCGGCGGCATGCTGGCCACCACCTGGGTGCAGATCATCAAGGCGGTGCTGTTGCTCTCGGGCACCAGCTTCATGGCCTTCATGGTGCTGCGCCACTTCGGTTTCAGCAGCGAGGCGCTGTTCGCCGCGGCCACCGAAGCGCACGCCAAGGGCGTGGCGATCATGGCCCCCGGCGGCCTGCTGGCGAACCCGGTGGACGCCATCTCCCTGGCCCTGGGCATGATGTTCGGCACCGCCGGCCTGCCGCACATCCTGATGCGCTTCTTCACCGTCAGCGACGCCCGCGAGGCGCGCAAGAGCGTGTTCTACGCCACCGGCTTCATCGGCTATTTCTACCTGCTGCTGATCGCCGTGGGCTTCGGCGCCATCGTCATGGTCGGCACCGACCCGGTCTTCCGCACTGCCGAGGGCGCACTGATCGGCGGCGGCAACATGGTCGCCGTGCACCTGGCCCAGGCGGTGGGCGGCAACCTGTTCCTCGGTTTCATCTGCGCGGTGACCTTCGCCACCATCCTGGCGGTGGTGGCGGGCCTGGCGCTCTCCGCCGCCTCCGCGGTGTCCCACGACCTCTACGCCTGCGTGCTGCGCAAGGGCCGGGCGACGGAGCGCGAGGAAATGCGCGTGTCGCGCCTGGCCACCCTGGGCATCGGCGTGCTGGCGGTGATCCTCGGCGTGCTCTTCGAGTCGCAGAACATCGCCTTCCTCTCCGGCCTGGTACTGGCCATCGCCGCCTCGGTGAACTTCCCGGTGCTGTTCCTCTCGATGTACTGGCGCGGCCTGACCACCCGCGGCGCGGTGGCCGGCAGCCTGGTCGGCCTGCTCAGCGCCATCGTCCTGCTGCTGCTCGGCCCGCCGGTGTGGGTGGCGGTGCTGGGCAACGCCGAGGCGCTGTTCCCCTACAGCAACCCGGCGCTGTTCTCGATGAGCGCGGCCTTCCTGGCGGCCTGGGGCTTCTCGGTGAGCGACCGCTCGGCGAGGGCGGAGGCGGAGCGTGGGCGCTATCTGGCGCAGTTCATCCGCTCGATGACGGGGATTGGGGCGGCGGTGGCCAATCGGCATTGAGAGGCCAGGTTCAACTTTTTCACAAGCTGACCTCCGTCCCCTCTCCCTAACCCTCTCCCTGAAGGGAGAGGGGACCGTTGGGCAGGGTTTGGTGTTATGGCGTTAGCCGGCAGCCTCAGCGATTTCCGGCTGGAACCATTTCTTCTCTCGGCACGGACTAGCCCCCTCTCCCTTCAGGGCGGGGCGCGCAGCCGAGGGCTGGGGAGAGGGCGTTCTCA
>NZ_JARJLT010000373.1 GCF_029335315.1 Pseudomonas citronellolis | reverse complement strand
CCGTCATTCCCGCGAACGCGGGGACGACGGGAGAGAGGTCGCGGCCTTGGGCCTTCGCCTCAGGACAGGTACGCCGAGCGCGTCAGCCCCAGGCGCAGCGCGTCGAGGAACTGGGTGCGTTCGCGCGCGGTGAGCTTGGCCCCGGCTACCTTGTCGCGGTAGTGGGTCATCAGCTCCTCGGGCGACAGGTGCACGTAGCGCAGCATGTCCTCGATGGTGTCGTGGGTCTCGATGCCGGCGTGATGGTAGCTGCCGTCGGCGTTCTGGTAGACGTTCACCGAGTCGGTGTCGCCGAACAGGTTGTGCATGTCGCCGAGGATTTCCTGGTAGGCGCCGACCAGGAAGGTGCCGATCAGGTAGTCCTCGCCTTCCTTCACGTCGTGCACCGGCATGCTGGTCTCGATGCTCTGCTCGTCGACGTACTGGGTGATCTTGCCGTCGGAGTCGCAGGTCAGGTCCTGCAGCACCGCGCGGCGGGTCGGTTCCTCGCCCAGGCGGTGGATCGGCAGGATCGGCAGCACCTGGCCGATGGCCCAGGTGTCGGGCAGGCTCTGGAACACCGAGAAGTTGCAGATGTACTTGTCGGCGAGCTTGTCGTTGAGTTCGTCGAGCACCTGGCGGTGCGAGCGCTGGTGCGCCTTGAGCTGGTTGTGCAGGCGCCGGCAGATGGCGAAGTAGCACTGCTCGGCCAGGGCCTTCTGCGCCAGGCTGATCTTGCCCTCGGCGTACTGCGCGGCGGCGTCGCCCATGTAGTGGGTGGCGCGCCAGTAGGTCTCGGTGACCATCTCGGCGTCGGTCGGGCCGAGCAGGTCGGCCAGCCACTGGACGATCTCCGGCTGCTCGGCCAGGTCGGTGATCTTCGGCAGCTCGTCGTTGTGCCGCTCGACATCGGTCACCTGGGTGACCAGCACCGCGTGGTGCGCGGTCAGCGCGCGGCCGCTCTCGGAGAAAATGTGCGGGTGCGGCAGGCCCTGGGCGTCGCAGAACTCCTTGAGCATGCCCACCACCACACCGGCGTAGTCGTCGATGTCGTAGTTGATCGAGCTGGCGTTGCGCGAGTGGGTGCCGTCGTAGTCCACGCCCAGGCCGCCGCCGACGTCCACATGGTCCACCGGCAGGCCGAGCGCGCGCAGTTCGCCGTAGTAGCGGATGGCTTCCTTGAAACCGTGCTGGTAGTCGGCCAGGTTGGCGATCTGCGAACCCATGTGGAAGTGCAGCAGGCGCACGCCCTGGTCGAGGCCGGCCTGGCGGAAGCGCTCGACCACCGACAGCAGCTGCGCGGCGGAAAGACCGAACTTGGCCTTCTCGCCACCGGTGTCGGCCCACTTCGAGGACGCCAGCGAGGACAGCCGCACGCGCAGGCCCACCTGCGGCAGCACGCCGATGTGCTCGGCCTCCTCGATCACCAGCTGCACCTCGGACTCCTTCTCGATGACGATGAAGACGTTGTGCCCGAGCTTCTGGCCCATCAGCGCCAGCTTGATGAACTCGCGGTCCTTGTAGCCGTTGCAGACGATGGTGCCGCCCTTCGGCGCCAGCGCCAGCACCGCCATCAGCTCCGGCTTGGAGCCGGCTTCCAGGCCGATGGAGACGTTCTGCGTGGCGATGATGCTTTCCACCACCGCTTCCTGCTGGTTGACCTTGATCGGGTACAGCGCGGTGTAGCGGCTGGCGTATTCCAGGCGCGCGATGTTCGCGTCGAAGGCGCCGGTCAGCTTGCGCACGCGGTCCTGGAGGATGTCCGGGAAGCGCACCAGCAGCGGCAGCGACAGGCCCGCCTCACGCAACTGGGCGACCAGCGCGTGGAGATCGATCGGCTGGGCGTCGGCGCCCTGCGGGCGCACCTCGACGTTGCCGGCGTCGTTGATCGCGAAATAACCGGCGCCCCAATGGCGAATACCATAGACGCCACGGCTGTCCGCCACCGTCCAGTTGCTACCGTCGTCTTTGCGGGTCCGTCTAGCGGCCATGCGCGCATGTCTCCTGAAAAGAAAGTCGAGCGCCCGGCGGGATAGCGCGCGGACGCAACAAGCCTAAACGTCGGGTATGACGTTGCCGTGTTGACCACCATCTCTGGCGGTAGTTTAGGAAAGCATGGCGAACTCGCCGCTCCCATCTAGGGAACGGGCTGACCGGCGTGCCGCGCGCGAGCGCCGACGCCTAACCCGTTCCCTGCAAGGGAGAGACGGCTCAGCCGCCGGACTTCTTCGCCTTGAAGCCGCGCTTGGCCAGCTCTTCGAGGAGCAACTCGACGTGGTCGCCCTGGATCTCGATGACGCCGTCCTTGAGGCTACCGCCGGTACCGCAACGCTTCTTCAGCGCGGTGGCGAGGTCCTTGAGGGCGTCTTCGGCCAGGGGTACGCCGCTGACCGTGGTCACGGTCTTGCCGCCGCGGCCCTTGGTTTCGCGGCGCACACGGGCGATGCCATCGCCGGCCGGAACCACGGACTGCTTGCAGACGCAGGCGCCAATGGGCTGATTGCAGTCCGGGCAATGCCGGCCTGTATCGGTGGAATAGACGAGCCCGCCGAGGGCGGACAGGGAGGAAGCTTTCTTGACCACCGGGCGTTTCCCCAGGATTGGCCTCTCAGGGCCAGGTCAACGAATGATCGGCAGGCGCCGACCGCGACGCCCCACTCAGGCAGGGGCTGCGCAATTCCCGTCGGAGGACCCGTGCGGAAAGGTCGCGCAATGTACCAGCATTGGTGGCGCTTGCTAAGAGCGGAAATGCGTCATTGATCGGCGGATTGGCGACATGCGCGCCCAGGAGCGCCAAAGGGCGCCCCGTAGGAGCGAGCTTGCTCGCGAACCCGGCCCCGGCGCGGGGTCATTCGCGAGCAAATTCGCCCCTACAAGAGCAGGGTGTTTCAGGCCGACAGATAAAGCCGCAGCGCCTGCAACGAGTCGGGGCAGTACGAAGCCCCCGCCTGCGCCTCGGCCAGCGCCGCGTGCGGTTCGACGAAGCGCGCCTCCAGGACTTCCTCCGGCTGCAACTTCAGCGGGCCGTCCCAGGTGGCGGCGAATACCGCGCACCACAGGCGGTTGCCCGGCTCGTCGAAGAGGAAGGTGCCGACCTCGCGCAGTTCGACGCCGGCCACTCCCAGCTCTTCTTCCAGCTCGCGGCTGGCCGACAGCGCGTAGCTCTCGCTGGCCTGCACCATGCCGCCGGCGGCGGCGTCCCAGTAGCCGGGGTAGACCGCCTTGCTCAGGCTGCGCCGGTGCACGCAGAGTTCGCCGGCGCTATTGAACAGCAGGATGAAGGTACCCCGGCCGATCAACCCGCGCTGGCGCAGCTCGGCGCGCGGCAGTTCGCCGAGCAACTGGTCGCGCTCGTCCACCCAGGCGATCAGTTCCCGATCCGAGGCCAGGCGGTGGGCGGTCTCGGCGGCGCTGATGAGGTCCATCAACCCTGCGCCAGCAGCTGACGCAGATCGATGATCGCGGCGTTGGCCCGGGAGATGTAGTTGGCCATCACCAGCGAGTGGTTGGCCAGCACGCCGAAGCCGCTGCCGTTGAGCACCATCGGGCTCCACAACGGTTCCTGGGTGGCCTCCAGCTCACGGATGATCTGGCGCACGCTGACGGTGGCGTTCTTCTTCGCCAGCACGTCGGCGAAGTCGACCTCGATGGCGCGCAGGATGTGCGACAGCGCCCAGGCCTGGCCACGGGCCTCGTAGAACACGTTGTCGATCTGCAGCCAGGGGGTTTCCTGCAGCTCCTCGTCGACCTGCGGCGCCTGGCCGGGGGCCAGCGGCGCGGTGCTCTTGATGTTGGTGTTCAGCTTCACCCGGCCGACGCTGGCCGAGAGACGCTGGGACATCGAGCCCAGGCGGGTGGAGACGTCGCCCAGCCAGTTGTTCAGGCTGTCGGCGCGGGCATAGAACTGCGCGCTCGGCTGCTGCGCGGAGAGGCGCGCCAGGTAGCGGTCCAGCGACTTGATGCCCTCGCCGTACTCGGATTCCGAGGACGGCAGCGCCCAGCTCTTGTTGTCGAAGTTGAAGCGCGGCTCGGCGCGGGCCAGGTCGGCGTCTTCGGTGGACTGCGACTGCGAACGGGCGAAGTCCTTGCGCAGGGCGCGGGACAGGTCGCGGGTCTGCACCAGCACGCCGTATTCCCAGCTGGGCATGTTGTCCAGCCACAGGCCCGGCGGGAAGATGTCGTTGGAAAGGTAGCCGCCCGGCTTGTTCAGCAGGGTGCCGACCACTTCCTTGAGGGTCTCCACGGTGGTGTAGCCCACCACCATCTGCCGTCCGGCGCGCTCGGCGGCCTGCTGGGCGTGCTGCTGCACGGGGAACAGGTCCGGCTCGCGGCTCCAGTACCAGCCGACCAGCGCGGCGCCCACCAGGTAGGCGCCGAGCAGCCCGCCGACCACGCGGACCAGCCAGGGGCCCCCGAAGTAGGAGCGTACATCGTCAACCCTGTCGTCGACGCGCTCGCGCACCGAGCCGCCGCGATTCTTCCAGTTCCACATGGCAAAGTCCTTGGCTTTCGACTAACGGAAAAAGGTTGGACCGCAGCGCCCGCCACAGGTGCCATCGCGGGGCTCGGGTCCAGGCGCACTAGCATGCCGCACTCGGCGCCGGAAGGGCAGCCTACCCTCTGCATGGCAAGCCTGGCGATCCTTGACCGACATCAGTGGATTTGCCCGCGCCAAGTGGTAGCATGATGCCATCACCGCTCCGGCGACCCTCCTACCCCGCGTCACCCATAAGAAGCGCGCCATGACCGAGCACGACGACCCCACCCGCGACCGCATGAAGCACCACTTCGCCCAGCGGGTGATCCACCAGGCCCGGCTCGTCCTGGAAATCTGGCAGCAGTTGACCCGCTCGGAATGGACCGGCGCCGGCATGGGCGACCTGCGCGAGGCGGCGCTGCGCCTGCAACGCTACGCCGAACGCTTCGAACAGGCCGAGCACGCGCAACTGGCCGCCGCGCTCGGCGCCTGCCTGGACGCCGTGGAGCGCAATCGCGGGCGCCTCTCCAGCGAGCTGATCAACGAATTCAGCCAACTGATGCTGCGCCTCTCGCGCACCGGCCTGCGGCATGGCGACCAGCTCGAACACACCCTCCTGCCGCCGCTGCGCAAGCCGGTCTACGTGGCCCTGCAGGACCTCGAACGCGCCGAGCGGCTGGCCCAGCAGCTGGAATTCTTCGGTGTCCACGCGCAGCTGTGCGAGAGCGCCGACGCCTTCCGCGCGGCCATGGCCGAGCGGCACCCGGCGGCGCTGGTGATGGAAGTCGACTTCTCCGGCGCCGGGCGCGGCCTGGCCCTGGCCGAGGAAGTCCAGGCGGGCCTGGCGCAGAAGCTGCCGGTGCTGTTCTTCAGCCACGACGACACCGACACACCCACCCGCCTGTCCGCCGCCCGCTCCGGTGGCCAGGAGTTCTTCAGCGGCACCCTGGACGCCTCCAGCGTGCTGGAGAAGATCGAGACCCTGACCCGCGTCGCCCACTACGACCCCTACCGGGTGCTCATCGTCGACGACTCGCGGGCCCAGGCGGCGCACACCGAGATGGTCCTCAACGGCGCCGGCGTGGTCACCCGCGCGCTCACCGCGCCGCTGTCGGTGATGGCCGAGCTGGCCGAGTTCCAGCCGGACCTGATCATCCTCGACATGTACATGCCCGAGTGCCTGGGCACCGAGCTGGCCAAGGTGATCCGCCAGCACGAGCGCCACGTCAGCGTGCCGATCATCTACCTGTCCGCCGAGGACGACCTGGACAAGCAGCTCGACGCCATGAGCGAGGGCGGTGACGACTTCCTCACCAAGCCGATCAAGCCGCGCCACCTGATCGCCACCGTGCGCAACCGCGCGGCGCGGGCGCGCAGCCTCAAGGCGCGGATGGTCCGCGACAGCCTCACCGGTCTGTACAACCACACCCACACCCTGCAACTGCTCGACGACGCCAGCTACCGCGCGCGCCGCGAGGGTCGCCCGCTGACCTTCGCCATGCTCGACATCGACCACTTCAAGCGGGTCAACGACAGCTACGGCCACCCCACGGGTGACCGCGTCATCAAGAGCCTCGCGCTGTTCCTCAAGCAACGCCTGCGCAAGACCGACCACATCGGCCGCTACGGCGGCGAGGAATTCGCCGTGGTGCTGCCGGATACCGACAGCGTGGCCGCGCACCGGGTGCTGGAGGAAATCCGCCAACGCTTCTCCGAAATCCGCTACCCGGCCAAGCCCCATGACCTGGCCTGCACCTTCAGTTGCGGCATCGCCCAGCTCGGCGAGGACGACGACGTCACCACCCTGGCCAAGCGCGCCGACGAAGCGCTGTACCGTGCCAAGCACGGCGGCCGCAACCGCGTCGAGACGGACCAGTAGCAGCTGGAGCCACTGGGCTCCCGCGTTCGCGGGAGTGACAGGGGGGCATGGCAGGCGCTCGATCTTGTCATCCCCGCGAACGCGGGGACCCAGCGCCTTCACCCGCACGCGCCGAACGCCCCGGGGCAACCGCAGGAGCGGACTCCGTCCGCGATAGCCCGCCCCGCAGCGGAATCGCGGATGAATCCGCTCCTACAAAAGCCGGGCCCGCCCCGAAATCAGGCGCGCTCCCCCAGCTTGTGCCGCGCCGCGTACAGGCAAACCATCTCCATCGCCAGGGTCGCGCCGGCCAGGGCGGTGATCTCGGCGTTGTCGTAGGGCGGCGCCACTTCCACCACGTCCATGCCCACCAGATTGATGCCGCGCAGGCCACGGAGGATTTCCAGCGCCTGGCTGGAACTCAGGCCGCCGCACACCGGGGTGCCGGTGCCGGGGGCGAAGGCCGGGTCCAGGCAGTCGATGTCGAAGGTCAGGTACACCGGGTGGTCGCCGACCCGTGCGCGGATCGCCTCGGCGATCGCCTCCGGGCCCTGGCGGTGCACCTGGCGCGCGTCCAGCACCTGGAAGCCCATCACGTCGTCGTTGGTGGTGCGCAGGCCGACCTGCACCGAGCGCGCCGGGTCCACCAGGCCCTCGCGGGCGGCGTGGTAGAACATGGTGCCGTGGTCGATGCGCTGCACCTCCGCGTCCGGCCAGGTGTCGCTGTGGGCGTCGAAGTGGATCAGCGACAGCGGCCCGTGCCGCTTCGCATGGGCCTTGAGCAGCGGGTAGCTGATGAAGTGGTCGCCGCCCAGGGTCAGCAGCGCGCAACCGGCGTCGAGCACCCGCTCGGCGTGGGCCTGGATCGCCGCCGGGGTGTCCTGCGGCTGGCCGTGGTCGAAGGCGCAGTCGCCATAGTCGATCACCGCCAAGTGGTCGAAGGGGTCGAACTCCCAGGGGAAGTGCCGGGCCCAGGCCATCTGCACCGAGGCCGCGCGGATCGCCCGTGGCCCGAAGCGGCTGCCGGGGCGGTTGGTGGTGGCGGTGTCGAAGGGCACGCCGGCGACCACCAGGTCGACGCCGCGCAGGTCACGGCTGTAGCGGCGGCGCATGAAGCTGGTGACGCCGGCGTAGGTGGATTCCGCCGCGGTGCCGTAGAGGCTGTCGCGGGTGATCGCCTGATCGTTGTCGTAGGCCTGGTCCATGGGTTCCTCATCTGGGCAGTCGGTTTTCCAGGAAAGCCCCGCACGCGCGAGGCATGGGGACAGCGTGGCCGGTGCTTTACTTTGTAAAAATTCAAAGTTAATAAATTTGGCATTATTCGATGCCAATGTTTGGAGTCCCGCCATGCTCAGCCAGGTACGCGACCTCGACCTGCAACTGCTGCGCCTGTTCGTCACCGTCGTCGAATGCGGCGGCTTCAGCGCCGCCCAGGGCGAGCTGGGGCTGAGCCAGCCGAGCATCAGCATCCAGATGGCCAAGCTGGAAACGCGCCTGGGCTACCGCCTGTGCGAACGCGGGAAAGGCGGTTTCCGCCTGACGCCCAAGGGCGAGCGCCTGCTGCAGGCCACGCGGCGGCTGTTCGTCGCGGTCGAGGGCTTTCGCGGCGAGGCCCAGGGCGTCGCCGACAAGCTGCTGGGCGAGGTGCGCATCGGTCTCTCCGAAGGCCTCGACGCCAGCGTGCTGGCCAAGGTCTCGGCGGCCATCGGCGCCTTTCGCCAGCGCAACCAGTCGGTGACCCTGGAACTGCTCACCGGCATGCCGGCGGAGCTGGAACGCCTGCTGCTGCAGGGCCGTCTGCACCTGGCCATCGGCTATTTCTCCGGTTACCAGGGGTCGCTGCTGCACCTGCCGCTGTTCGTCGAGGACCAGGCGCTGTACTGCGGCCGCGGGCACCCGCTGTTCGAGCAGCCGGCCCCGGCCCCCGAGCTGATCGCCGAAGCCGACCAGGTGCGCCACCCGTACCGCTTCATCGCCGCCGCCGAACCCTTGCAGAGCCGCCACAGCAGCGCCCGCAGCGAGCAGGTCGACGGCTGCCTGGCGTTCATCCTCTCCGGCCGCCATATCGGCTACCTGCCGGTGCACTACGCCGCGCCCTGGGTCGACAGCGGCCAATTGCGCGCCCTGCGCCCCGGCGAGCTGGATTTCCGCGTCGGCTTCAGCCTGGCGCAGCATCGCGGGCGCCAGGCCGACGCGGCCCAGCTGGCCTTCGTCGAAGACCTCTGCGCGGCCTTCGCGGTGGACCCCGCCGCGTCCGCGTGACGCAGCCGGGAACCCGCGCCGCACCGGCCGGTCGTACGCGCTCCGCTCATCTTCTGACACACCCGCGGCCGATCCGGGTGGCCAGCGGCCGGGCGCATTCGGCTATCATGCCGCCACCCGGAAAGTCCGCGAGAGTTCCATGCGCCGCCTGCTGACCCTGCTTCTCCTCCTCGTCGCCCTGCCCGCCAGCGCCGGTCTGTTCGACAAGCCGGCCCCCGCCGCCCCCGGTTTCAGTACCGCGGCGCCGAGTGACGGCAAGTTCCTCCCGGTGGCCGAGGCCTTCCGCCTGAGCGTCGAGGACAGCGACAGCCAGCAGGTGCTGCTGCGCTTCGTCAACGCCGAGGGCTACTACCTCTACCGCCACCGCATGAAGTTTCAGGTC
The DNA here is from genome assembly GCF_029335315.1 of Pseudomonas citronellolis. Taxonomy (GTDB): domain Bacteria; phylum Pseudomonadota; class Gammaproteobacteria; order Pseudomonadales; family Pseudomonadaceae; genus Pseudomonas; species Pseudomonas citronellolis_A. Next base: position 15,041 of record NZ_JARJLT010000373.1, on the reverse strand, counting down.
GAGCCGGCCGAGGTCAGCCTCGGCGACGTGCAGCTGCCGCCGGGCAAGGCGCACCACGACGACTACTTCGGTGACTCCCAGGTCTACTACGCGATCACCGACGTCAAGGTGCCGCTGAACAACCCGCGCAAGCTGCCCTACCGCCTCACCGTGACCTACCAGGGCTGCGCCGACAAAGGCCTGTGCTACGCCCCGGAAACCGTCCAGGTGCAGGTCGCCGCCAGTGGCGCGGCCAGCCTCGGCGCCCCGCCGGCAGCCGCCGCGAGCAAGCCGGCGGTGGATTCCGGCGAACCGGCGGTGGTCGACGACCTGCTGGCGATGCTCAAGGGCGAAGGCAGCGGCAAGATCAAGAAGCTCGACCGTGGCCTGCTGATCGCCTTCCTCGCCGGCCTGACCCTGACCTTCACCCCCTGCGTGCTGCCGATGCTGCCGATCCTCTCCGGCGTGGTCCTGCGCGGCCGTCCGGGAGGCCTGCGCGGCTTCACCCTGTCGCTGGCCTACGTGCTGCCGATGGCCGTGTGCTACGCCATCCTCGGCGCGCTCATGGGGGTGTTCGGCGCCAAGCTCAACCTGCAGGCGATGCTGCAGTCGCCCTGGGTGCTGGTGCCCTTCGCAGCCTTCTTCGTGGCCTTCGCGGTGGCCATGTTCGGCGTCTTCGAACTGCGCCTGCCGGGCTTCCTGCGCGAGCGCCTGGACCGCATGGCGGCCGACACCCGTGGCGGCTCGCTGGCCGGCGCGGCGACCCTCGGCGTGCTCTCCAGCCTGCTGGTCTCGCCCTGCGTCTCGGCGCCGCTGGCCGGCCTGCTGCTGTACATCGGCAGCACCGGCGACGCCCTCGGCGGCGGCCTGCTGCTGTTCGCCCTGGGCCTGGGCATGGGCACCCCGCTGGTAATCTTCGGCGCCGGTGGCGGCGCCGTGCTGCCGAAATCCGGCGCCTGGATGACCGGCGTGCGCAATTTCTTCGGCGTGCTGCTGCTGGCCGTGGCCATCTGGCTGCTCGAACGGGTGCTCTCCGGCCCGGTCAGCCTGGCCCTGTGGGGCGCCCTGGCCGGCGGCCTGGCGGTGGGCCTGGGAACCCTGGAGCTGGTGCGCAAGACCCCGCTGCAACGCGGCGCCCAGCTGCTCGGCCTGATGCTGCTGGTCTACGCGCTGGCGGCCTGGGCCGGCGCGCTGCGCGGCGAGTCCGACCCGATGCACCCGCTGGGCCGCTCCGAGCCCTCGCTGCACGCCGGCCCGCCGTCCTCGGTGCCCGGCCAGTGGCAGAACCTGACCACCCCGGCGCAGCTCGACGCCGCCCTCGCCCAGGCGCGCGACGCCGGGCGCCCGGTGCTGCTGGACTGGTACGCCGACTGGTGCATCAGCTGCAAGATCATCGAGCGCCAGGTGCTGCCCGACGCCGACGTGCAGGCGCAACTGGCCAGCTACCAGCTGCTGCGCTTCGACATGACCGACAGCACCGCCGAACAGCGCGCCCTGCTCGACCGCTACAACCTCTTCGGCCCGCCGGCCCTGCTCCTGTTCGGCGCCGACGGCCGCGAGCACAGCGACCTGCGCATCGTCGGCGAAACCAACGCGGCCACCCTGGCGGCGCATCTGCGGCAGGCGGGCGCGCGCTAGAGCGCGCCCATATTTCTGCAGCAATCATCAGGCAACATGCCGACATCTACCGGAAAACCGGCATGACTGGACAGTCACGCCCGGTTTCCGGCATAGTCCCGGCCAATTTCCCACCGCGCGACGAGAGAACAACAAGCCGATGGCCACCCTACTGGTCCTGCACGGGCCCAACCTGAATCTGCTCGGCACCCGCGAACCCGGCGTCTACGGCTCGGTCACCCTGGAGCAGATCAACCAGGACCTGGAGCGCCGCGCGCGCGCCGCCGGCCACCACCTGATGTACCTGCAGAGCAACGCCGAGTACGAACTGATCGAGCGGATCCACGCCGCGCGCGGCGAAGGCGTGGACTTCATCCTCATCAATCCGGCGGCTTTCACGCATACAAGTGTCGCGTTACGTGACGCGTTGCTCGCGGTGAGCATCCCATTCATCGAAGTGCACCTGTCCAACGTGCACAAACGTGAACCTTTCCGGCATCACTCCTACTTCTCCGACGTAGCGGTAGGGGTGATCTGCGGCCTGGGAGCCACAGGCTATCGCCTGGCCCTGGAATCCGCCCTCGAACAACTTGAACGCCCGTGACCATGACCTGGGAGTGCGAACGCTAATGGACATCCGTAAAGTCAAGAAACTGATCGAACTGCTCGAAGAATCCGGCATCGACGAGCTGGAAATCCGCGAAGGCGAAGAGTCGGTGCGCATCAGCCGCCACAGCAAGACCGCCGCCCAGCCGATCTACGCCGCCGCCCCGGCCTACGCCGCTCCGGCCGCCGCCCCGGCTCCGGTCGCCGCCGCTGCCGCCCCGGCCGCCGAAGCCGCTCCGGCCGCCGCCCAGCTGTCCGGCAACGTCGTGCGTTCGCCGATGGTCGGCACCTTCTACCGTTCGCCGTCGCCGACCGCCGCCGCGTTCGTCGAAGTGGGCCAGAGCGTGAAGAAAGGCGACATCCTGTGCATCGTCGAAGCCATGAAGATGATGAACCACATCGAGGCTGAAACCAGCGGCGTGATCGGCTCGATCCTGGTCGAAAGCGGCCAGCCGGTCGAGTTCGATCAGCCGCTGTTCACCATCGTCTAAGCCGCGGGGAACCTGCGATGTTGGATAAAGTACTGATCGCCAACCGCGGCGAGATCGCCCTGCGCATCCTGCGCGCCTGCAAGGAGCTGGGCATCAAGACGGTCGCGGTGCACTCCACCGCCGACCGCGAGCTGATGCACCTGTCGCTGGCCGACGAGGCCGTGTGCATCGGCCCGGCCCCGGCCGGGCAGTCCTACCTGCACATCCCGGCGATCATCGCCGCCGCCGAAGTCACCGGCGCCAACGGCATCCACCCGGGCTACGGGTTCCTCGCCGAGAACGCCGACTTCGCCGAGCAGGTGGAGCGCTCCGGCTTCACCTTCATCGGCCCGAGCGCCGACGTGATCCGCCTGATGGGCGACAAGGTCTCGGCCAAGGACGCCATGAAGAAAGCCGGCGTGCCCACCGTTCCGGGCTCCGACGGCCCGCTGCCGGAAGACGAGGAGACCGCCCTGGCGATCGCCCGTGAAGTCGGCTACCCGGTGATCATCAAGGCCGCCGGTGGCGGCGGTGGTCGCGGCATGCGCGTGGTGCACCACGAGGAAGACCTGATCAAGTCGGCCAAGCTGACCCGCACCGAAGCGGGCGCGGCCTTCGGCAACTCCATGGTCTACCTGGAGAAGTTCCTGACCAACCCGCGTCACGTGGAAGTCCAGGTGCTCTCCGACGGCCAGGGCAACGCCATCCACCTGGGCGACCGCGACTGCTCCCTGCAGCGTCGTCACCAGAAGGTGCTGGAAGAAGCCCCCGCCCCGGGCATCGACGAGAAGGCCCGCGCCGAAGTGCTGGCCCGCTGCGTCCAGGCCTGCGTCGAGATCGGCTACCGTGGCGCCGGCACCTTCGAGTTCCTCTACGAGAACGGTCGCTTCTACTTCATCGAGATGAACACCCGCGTGCAGGTGGAGCATCCGGTGTCGGAGATGGTCACCGGCATCGACATCGTCAAGGAAATGCTGCGCATCGCCTCCGGCCAGAAGCTGTCGATCAAGCAGGAGGACGTGGTGATCCGTGGCCACGCCCTGGAATGCCGGATCAACGCCGAGGACCCGCGCAACTTCATGCCCAGCCCGGGCACCGTGAAGCACTTCCACGCCCCCGGTGGCAACGGCGTGCGCGTCGATTCGCACCTGTACAGCGGCTACACCGTACCGCCGAACTACGATTCGCTGGTCGGCAAGCTGATCACCTACGGCAAGGACCGCGACGAAGCGATGGCGCGCATGCGCAATGCCCTGGACGAGCTGATCGTCGACGGCATCAAGACCAACATCGACCTGCACAAGGACCTGGTCCGCGACAAGGAATTCTGCAAGGGCGGTGTGAACATCCATTACCTGGAGAAGAAGCTGGGTATGGACAAGCACTGAGGCCCCGTCAGGCGCTATCATGTGCAACCCGAAGGAGCGGCCCGGCCGCTCCTTCGCATTTCTGAAGCCTGGAAATTCCGGAGACCACACATGCCCTGGGTTCAAGTCCGCCTCGCCATCACCCCGGAGCAGGCGCCGACCTACGAAGACGCGCTGCTGGAAGTCGGCGCCGTCTCGGTGACCTTCATGGACGCCGAAGACCAGCCGATCTTCGAGCCGGACCTGGGCACCACCCCGCTGTGGACTCACACCCACCTGCTCGCCCTATTCGAGGACGGCACCGACGAGACGGCGCTGCTGGCCCACCTGCAGCTGCTTACCGGTGGCGAACTGCCCCAGCACCAGGTCGAGATCGTCGAAGACCAGGACTGGGAACGCAGCTGGATGGATAACTTCCAGCCGATGCGTTTCGGCCGCCGCCTGTGGATCGTTCCCAGCTGGCACCAGGCGCCGGAGCCCGAGGCGGTGAACCTGCTGCTCGACCCCGGCCTGGCCTTCGGCACCGGCACCCACCCGACCACCGCGCTGTGTCTGGAATGGCTGGACGGCCAGGAGCTGGCCGGCGACACCGTGCTGGACTTCGGCTGCGGCTCGGGCATCCTCGCCATCGCCGCGCTGCTGCTGGGCGCGAAAAGCGCGCTGGGCACCGACATCGACCCGCAGGCCCTGGAAGCCTCGCGCGACAACGCCTCGCGCAACGGCATCGACCCGGCGCTGTTCCCGGTCTACCTGCCGGCCGACCTGCCCGCCGGGCAGGCCGACGTGGTGGTGGCGAACATTCTGGCCGGCCCGCTGGTCTCACTGGCAGGCCAGCTGACTTCGCTGGTCAAGCCGGGCGGGCGCCTGGCGCTGTCGGGCATCCTCGCCGAACAGGCCGAGGAAGTCCGCGCCGCCTACGCCGAGGCCTTCGAGCTGGACCCGACCGCCGAGCGCGACGGCTGGGTGCGCATCAGCGGCCGCCGCCGCTGACAGACGGCGGCGGCCAAGTGCCGCGCGCCGAGGCTTGAGTTAGACTAAGCGACCGTTTATCGCCGGACCGCCGCATGAGCGACAGTTTCATCACACAGTGCCCGCATTGCCTCACCAGTTTCCGCGTCAACCAGGCGCAGCTGGGTGCGGCCAATGGCGCTGTGCGCTGCGGTTCCTGCCTCAAGGTGTTCAACGCCCAGCAGCACATGCTGGGCGCCGCCGCGCAGAAGGCCCCCGAAGCGCCGCCCAAGCCTGCGGTCGCGCCGACACCACCGGCTCCCATCGCGGCGCCCAGCCCGTCGCCGGCCCCCACCGGCGCCACCCTCGGCTGGCCGCTGGCGCCACACAGCGCGCGGCCTTCCGCCGACAGCGCCGCGGCCGCTGCGCCGAGCCCCGCTCCGGCAGCCCCGGCCCCAGTGAAGCCCGCCGAGCCCACCGCGCCGGCCCGCTCCGACGACGACACCCTGTGGATTCACGACGACCTCGACCTGGACAGCCTCAACCTCGACGAAGAACTGGCCAAGCTCGACGAATTCGAGCTGTCGCAGGAATTCCGCGAGCTGCAAGCCGCGCCCAAGCCGGCCGAAGCCCTGCTCGGCAACCGCCCGACGGCGCGCGACCCGCATGACGAGCGCTGGGCCGAAGCCCTGCTGCGCGACGCGCAGCAGGCGCCGCAGAACGGCCGCCAGGAACCGCGTCTGGGGCGCATCGAGGCCGAGCCGGAAACCCCGCCGGCCGCCCCGCCGCAGCCGCCGAGCGCCCAGCCCCCCGCGCCGCTGGCAGAGACGGTGGAAGACGACGAGGATCTGCCGAGCTTCAGCGCGCGCCGCGACGACGAGCCGCTGGAGCCCGAAGAGGAAGAACCCGAAGCCGACGCCGAGCCCGACGTCGACCCGCGCGCCCAGACCGAGCGCGAAACACCGCACCTGGGCCAGGCCGCCGACGTCGATGAAGACGACGAGGCGGCCGAGCCCCTGCGCCCCGATCCGGGCCTGGGCGAAGCCAGCCTGCGCGACCTCAGCGACGAGCCGCTGCAACTGGACTGGCAGAAACCCAAGGGCCGCTGGGGCCGCCGCCTGCTCTGGGCGCTGCTGATCCTCCTGGCGCTGGCCGGCCTGGGTGCCCAGTACGTGGCCTACCACTTCGACGAGCTGGCCCGCGAGGACGCCTACCGCCCCTGGTTCGCCGAGCTCTGCCCGCAGCTGGGCTGCAGCCTGCCGTCGAAGGTCGACGTCGAGCAGATCCGCAGCAGCAACCTGGTGGTGCGCAGCCACCCGGACTTCAGCGGCGCCCTGGTGGTGGACGCGATCATCTATAACCGCGCCAGCTTCTCGCAGCCCTTCCCGCTGCTGGAACTGCGCTTCGCCGATCTCAACGGCCAGCTGATCGCCAGCCGCAGCTTCAAGCCCAGCGAATACCTGGGCGGCGAGCTGGCCGGGCAGACCGAGATGCCGCCACAGACACCGATCCACGTGTCGCTGGACATCCTCGACCCGGGCCCCAAGGCGGTGAACTACAGCCTCAGCTTCCACTCCCCCGAGTGACCCCTGCCCTAGCCCAGAAGCAGGCGCGACGCCAGTTCCGTTCGTCTTCCAACCGCCGGCAATAAGCCACTGGCTGTTCAGAATTTATCCAAAATCGCCTTTATCCGGTCATCGAGAGCGGGTATCATGCCCTCCCTTTTTTGCTAGCTCCGGTGGCGTCCGCCCTTCACTTCCCGAGTCCTCGACCCGCGGGAGCCTGTGGCACTTTCGCCCCATAACAGGGAAGCCATGTCGGTGGTTCGCATCGGCCCTTACACACTGCCCAACAGACTGATCCTGGCCCCCATGGCCGGCGTCACCGATCGCCCGTTCCGCCAGCTGTGCCGCCGTCTTGGCGCCGGCATGGTGGTCTCGGAGATGGTCACCAGTGACGTGCGCCTGTGGAACAGCCGCAAGTCGCGCCTGCGCCTGGTGCACGATGGCGAGGATCAGCCGCGCTCGGTGCAGATCGCCGGCGGCGACCCGCAGATGCTCGCCGAGGCCGCCCGCGCCAACGTCGAGCTGGGCGCGCAGATCATCGACATCAACATGGGCTGCCCGGCGAAGAAGGTCTGCAACAAGGCCGCCGGCTCCGCCCTGCTGAAGGACGAACTGCTGGTGGCGCAGATCCTCGAGGCCGTGGTGAGCGCCGTCGAGGTGCCGGTGACCCTGAAGATCCGCACCGGCTGGGACCGCGACAACCGCAACGGCGTGAACGTCGCGCGCATCGCCGAGCAGTCGGGCATCCAGGCCCTGGCCGTGCACGGCCGCACCCGCGCCGACCTGTACACCGGCGACGCCGAGTACGAGACCATCGCCGCGATCAAGCGCGCGGTGTCCATCCCGGTGTTCGCCAACGGCGACATCACCTCGCCACACAAGGCCCGCCAGGTGCTCGAGCAGACCGGCGCCGACGCGCTGCTGATCGGCCGCGCCGCCCAGGGCCGGCCGTGGATTTTCCGTGAGATCGAACATTTCCTGAGCACCGGCGAAAACTTGCCGGCGCCGACGCTGGTCGAGGTGGAAAGCATCCTGCTGGAGCACCTCGCCGCCTTGCACGCCTTTTATGGGGAAGAGCTGGGTGTCCGCATCGCCCGCAAGCACGTGGGTTGGTACCTGGCGACGTTACCGGGGGCGGCGGAGTTCCGTTCCCAGTTCAATCGTTTGCAGAACACGGATGCACAGAGCGCCAGCGTCAGGCAGTTCTTCGCCGAGCGCCACAACAACGGAAAAGGGGTGGCCGCATGACAACGATGACCGAGACATTAGTGAGTGGAATGACACCCGTGAGTGACAACGCGAACCTCAAGCAGCACCTGAACACGCCGACGCAGGAAGGCCAGACCCTCCGCGACAGCGTCGAGAAGGCACTGCGCAATTACTTTGCCCACCTTGAAGGGCAGCCGGTCACGGATGTGTACAACATGGTGCTCTGCGAAGTCGAAGCGCCGCTGCTGGAAACCGTCATGGATCACGTGAAGGGCAACCAGACCAAGGCGTCCGAGTTGCTCGGCCTGAACCGCGGCACCCTGCGCAAGAAACTCAAGCAGTACGACCTTCTCTAAAGCGGCCGCAGGTTCGAGGCCGCGGGCGGCGGGCAAGCCGCTCCGGCCTGGAGCCTGCAGCGTGCAGCCAGTAGCCTCTAGGAACCTGCAATGACCGACCAAACCACCCGCCTGCCCATCCGCCGCGCCCTGATCAGCGTCTCCGACAAGACCGGCGTCGTCGACTTCGCCCGCGAGCTGGTCGCCCTCGGCGTGGAGATCCTCTCCACCGGCGGCACCTACAAGCTGCTCAAGGACAACGGCATCGCCGCCGTGGAAGTGGCCGACTACACCGGCTTCCCGGAAATGATGGATGGCCGCGTGAAGACCCTGCACCCGAAGGTCCACGGCGGCATCCTCGGCCGTCGCGACATCGACGGCGCGGTGATGGAAGCGCACGGCATCAAGCCGATCGACCTGGTGGCGGTCAACCTGTACCCGTTCGAGGCTACCGTGGCCAAGCCGGACTGCGACCTGCCGACCGCCATCGAGAACATCGACATCGGCGGCCCGACCATGGTCCGCAGCGCGGCGAAGAACCACAAGGACGTCGCCATCGTGGTCAACGCCGGTGACTACACCGGCGTGGTCGAGGCCCTGAAGGCCGGCGGCCTGACCTACGCCCAGCGCTTCGACCTGGCCCTGAAGGCCTTCGAGCACACCGCCGCCTACGACGGCATGATCGCCAACTACCTGGGCACCATCGACCAGGCGCGCGACACCCTCTCCACCGAAGGCCGCGGCGCCTTCCCGCGCACCTTCAACAGCCAGTTCATCAAGGCCCAGGAGATGCGCTACGGCGAGAACCCGCACCAGAGCGCGGCCTTCTACGTCGAAGCGAAGAAAGGCGAGGCCAGCGTCTCCACCGCCGTGCAGCTGCAGGGCAAGGAACTGTCGTTCAACAACGTGGCCGACACCGACGCCGCGCTGGAGTGCGTGAAGAGCTTCGTCAAGCCGGCCTGCGTCATCGTCAAGCACGCCAACCCGTGCGGCGTGGCCGTGGTCCCGGAAAACGAAGGCGGCATCCGCAAGGCCTACGACCTGGCCTACGCCACCGACACCGAGTCGGCCTTCGGCGGCATCATCGCCTTCAACCGCGAGCTGGACGGCGAGACCGCCAAGGCCATCGTCGAGCGCCAGTTCGTCGAAGTCATCATCGCCCCGAAAATCTCCCAGGCCGCCCGTGAAGTGGTCGCCGCCAAAGCCAACGTGCGCCTGCTCGAATGCGGCGAATGGCCGGCCGAACGCGCCGCCGGTTGGGACTTCAAGCGCGTCAACGGCGGCCTGCTGGTGCAAAGCCGCGACATCGGCATGATCACCGAAGCCGACCTGAAGATCGTCACCCAGCGCGCGCCGAGCGAGCAGGAGATCCACGACCTGATCTTCGCCTGGAAAGTGGCCAAGTTCGTCAAGTCCAACGCCATCGTCTACGCCAAGCAGCGCCAGACCGTCGGCGTCGGCGCCGGCCAGATGAGCCGCGTGAACTCCGCCCGCATCGCCGCCATCAAGGCCGAGCACGCCGGCCTGCAGGTGCAGGGCGCGGTCATGGCCTCGGACGCCTTCTTCCCGTTCCGCGACGGCATCGACAACGCGGCCAAGGCCGGTATCACCGCGGTGATCCAGCCGGGCGGCTCGATGCGCGACAACGAGGTGATCGCCGCAGCCGACGAAGCCGGAATCGCAATGGTCTTCACCGGCATGCGCCACTTTAGGCATTAAATGGGCCGGCCGCACTGAAGCGGCCGTCTGCTGCGTTGCGGACGACTTCGCCAATGCTCATTGCCAGTAGGCAACTCCGCTTGCCGAAGTCGTCCGCGCCTTGCATCCAGCCACTCCATTGCGACCTCTCGCTGGCTGGGAAAAGCTCTCGTAGCCCGGGTGGAGCGAAGCGATACCCGGGAATCCGGCACAGCCGGAACTGTTCAGGAGAACTCCAATGAACGTACTCATCATCGGCAGCGGCGGTCGCGAACACGCCCTGGCCTGGAAGGTCGCCCAGGACCCGCGCGTGGCGAAGGTCTTCGTCGCCCCGGGCAACGCCGGCACCGCCACCGAAGCCAAGTGCGAGAACGTCGCCATCGACGTGCTGGCCCTGGAGCAACTGGCCGACTTCGCCGCCGCCAACGTCCAGCTGACCATCGTTGGCCCCGAGGCGCCGCTGGTCAAAGGCGTGGTCGACCTGTTCCGCTCGCGCGGCCTGGATATCTTCGGCCCCACCGCCGGCGCCGCCCAGCTGGAAGGCTCCAAGGCTTTCACCAAGGACTTCCTGGCACGCCACAAGATTCCCACCGCCGACTACCAGAACTTCACCGAAGTCGAGCCGGCCCTGGCCTACCTGCGGGAGAAAGGCGCGCCCATCGTGATCAAGGCCGACGGCCTGGCCGCAGGCAAGGGCGTGATCGTCGCCATGACCCTGGCCGAAGCCGAGGAAGCCGTGCGCGACATGCTCGCCGGCAACGCCTTCGGCGACGCCGGTTCGCGCGTGGTGATCGAAGAGTTCCTCGACGGCGAGGAAGCCAGCTTCATCGTCATGGTCGACGGCCAGAACGTGCTGCCCATGGCCACCAGCCAGGACCACAAGCGCGTCGGCGACGCCGACACCGGCCCGAACACCGGCGGCATGGGCGCCTACTCGCCGGCCCCGGTGGTCACCCCCGACGTGCACCAGCGGGTGATGGACGAAGTGATCTACCCGACCGTGCGCGGCATGGCCGAGGAAGGCAACGTCTACACCGGCTTCCTCTACGCCGGCCTGATGATCGACAAGAGCGGCGCGCCCAAGGTCATCGAGTTCAACTGCCGCTTCGGCGACCCGGAAACCCAGCCGATCATGGTCCGCCTGGAGTCCTCCCTGGTCCTGCTGGTCGAGGCCGCCCTGGCCAAGGCGCTGGACAAGGTCGAAGCCACCTGGGACCCGCGCCCCACCGTGGGCGTGGTACTGGCCGCCGGAGGCTACCCGGGCGACTACGCCAAGGGTGACGTCATCGAAGGCCTGGCCGAAGCCGCCAAGCTCGACGGCAAGGTATTCCACGCCGGCACCGCGCTGAAGGACGGCCAGGTCGTCACCTCCGGCGGCCGCGTGCTCTGCGCCACCGCCATCGGCCCGAGCGTCTCCTCGGCGCAGCAGCAGGCCTACCGCCTGGCGGAGCAGATCCGCTGGAACGGCTGCTTCTACCGCAAGGACATCGGTTACCGCGCCATCGCCCGCGAGCGTGGCGAAGGCTGACCGAGGCCCGCGCAGGGGCGCCACGAGCGCCCTTGCGCCAAATTTTCCGACCTGCGGTCGGTACCCCCGTCCCCGCGGGCGCGGGTGGATGTCGGCCCAGCCAGCACTTGGCTATAATCCGGCCACTCACCACCGAAGGGATTTCGCCGTGCGCCGGCTCTGGATCGCCACAGGACTCCTTGTCTGCCTGCTAGCCCTGTTCCTCGGGCCGGCGCGCGGCATGGCGGCGGAAACCGGAGGCTGGTCGCAACTGCACGACGGCGAAGGCCGGCTGGAACTGCAGGACGTGCTCTCCGCGCGCCTGCGCCCGCTGTTCAGCCCCCTCGACATCGACGACCTGCACGCCCCCGCCGGCCCCGGCGCCACCTGGTTGCACTACCGCCTGCCGGCCGACGACGCGCAACGCCAACTGCGCCTGTTCGCCCCCAGCCTCGACAGCCTGCAACTCTATCTGCTGCACGGCTCGCAGCTGCTCGAAGAGCGCCAGGCCGGCAACCTCTACCCCGGCCAGCGGCCGCTGCTCAACAGCGACATCCTGCTGCCCCTGCGCAGCAGCCCGGAACCGCTTGACCTCTACCTGCGCCTGAGCTCCAGCCAGAGCTTGCGCCCCAGCATCAGCCTGGAAAGCGCCGAATACCCCGGCAGCCAGCAGCGTCCGCTGCAGTTCGGCGTGCTGCTGGGCTGCCTGGGCATGCTGCTGCTCTACAACCTCGTGCGCTACGGCTACAACCGCGTGCGTAGCGGCCTCTGGCTGGCCGGCGTGCACGCCGGGCTGCTGCTCGCCTGCCTGACCCTGTTCGGCCTGCTCAGCCCCTGGTTCGGCACCCACCAGACCTGGCAGCCGCTGACCGCCCAGCTGGCCCTGCTGCTGGTGCTGTTCTGCGCCCTGGGCTACACCGCCAGCTTCTTCCACGGCCAGCCGCCGCAGCTGCCGCTGGCGCGCCTGATGGGCTTCGCCGGCCTGGGCCTGCTGGCCCTCGGCGCCGTGCTGCACCTGCTCTTCGACGTGCCGGTCAGCGACCTGCTGTACGGCCTGGTGGCGCTGACCAGCCTGGGCATGTTCATCGTCGCCGCCTACCACATGCGTCGCGGCTACCGCCCGGCGCGCCTGTTCGTGATCGCCATGGGCCTGTTCGTCAGCGCCTGGCTGCTGTGCCTGCCGGCCCTGCTCGGCTACGTGCCGACCCACAGCGACTGGCTCGGCAGCAGCCTGCTGGCGCTGACCGCGGCGGCCGGCTTCCTGCTCAGCATGGCCCTGGCCGAGCGCCAGCGGCAGTTGCAGCAGGAAAGCTTCGACGCCAGCCGCAAACGCGCCGCCAGCAGCGCCGAGCTCAAGGCCAAGGGCGAGTTCCTGGCGAAGATCAGCCACGAGATCCGCACCCCCATGAACGGCGTGCTGGGCATGACCGAGCTGCTGCTCGGCACCCCGCTGTCGGCCAAGCAGCGCGACTACGTGCAGACCATCCACAGCGCCGGCAACGAACTGCTGGCGCTGATCAACGAAATCCTCGACATCTCCAAGCTGGAGTCCGGGCAGATCGAGCTGGACGAGGTGCAGTTCGACCTCGGCGCGCTGATCGAGGACTGCCTGGCGATCTTCCGGGTGCGCGCCGAACAGCAGAAGATCGAGCTGATCAGCTTCACCCAGCCGCAGGTGCCGCGGGTCATCAGCGGCGACCCGACGCGCCTGCGCCAGGTACTGCTGAGCCTGCTGGACAACGCCTTCAAGCAGACCGAGGAAGGCGAGATCCTCCTGGTGGTGGCGCTGGACGGCCCGCCCGGGCGCACCCGCCTGCGCATCGCCGTGCAGGATAGCGGCCGGCCGCTGGAGGCCGGCGACCGCCAGGCCCTGCTGACCGCCGAGCTGCACAGCCGTGACTTCCTTTCCGCCACCCGCCTGAGCAGCCGCCTGGGCCTGGTGATCGCGCGCCAGCTGATCCAGCTGATGTCCGGCCAGCTGGGCATCGAGAGCGGCATGGACAGCGGCGGCGACAGCGGCAATACCCTGTGGCTGAGCCTGCCGCTGGACCAGCAGATGCTCGACCATCCCACCGCCGACCTCGACGGCCCGCTGCAGGGCGCGCGGCTGCTGGTGGTGGACGACAACCAGACCTGCCGCAAGGTGGTGGTGCAGCAGTGCAGCGCCTGGGGCATGAACGTCAGCGCGGTGGCCTCCGGCAAGGAAGCGCTGGCGCTGCTGCGCACCAAGGCGCACCTGCGCGAGTACTTCGACGTGGTCCTGCTCGACCAGGACATGCCCGGCATGACCGGCATGCAACTGGCGACCAAGATCCAGGAAGACCCCAGCCTCAACCACGACATCCTGCTGATCATGCTCACCGGCATCAGCAACGCGCCGAGCAAGGTCATCGCCCGCAACGCCGGGATCAAGCGCATCCTGGCCAAGCCGGTGGCCGGCTACACGCTCAAGGCGACCCTCGCCGACGAACTCTCCCAGCGCGGCCCCAGCGGCGTCACCAACTACCTGCCGGTGGCCAGCGAACCGCCGCCGCTGAGCCCGCCCAGCGACTTCCGCGTGCTGGTGGCCGAGGACAACAGCATCTCCACCAAGGTCATCCGCGGCATGCTCGGCAAGCTCAACCTGCAGCCGGACACCGCCAGCAACGGCGAGGAAGCCCTGGCGGCGATGAAGGCCACGCAGTACGACCTGGTGCTGATGGACTGCGAGATGCCGGTGCTCGACGGCTTCTCCGCCACCGAGCGCCTGCGCGCCTGGGAAGCCAGCGAACAGCGCCCGCACACCCCGGTGGTGGCGCTCACCGCGCACATCCTCAGCGAGCACAAGGAACGCGCGCGCCTGGTCGGTATGGACGGGCACATGGCCAAGCCGGTGGAACTCTCGCAGCTGCGCGAACTGGTGGCCTACTGGGTGGGCGAACGCGAACGCCGCCAGCGCCAGCAGAGCGACGCGCTGCCGTCCTGACATCCACCACGCCGAAACCATCGGCGGATGACCGCGAACGGTTATTCGCCCTGCACGCTCCATCGCGGCACCACCGCCACGGGTGATTGCCGCCGCGCAATGACCACCCCCAGCGCGCCCGCTATGCTTCCCCCAGCAGAGCCATCTCAACCGGACGAGTCGCCCCCATGCATGTGCTGTTCAGCGTTTACCTGAAGATGCTGGTGCTCTACAGCCCCTTCTTCGTGCTGTCCTGCTTCATCAGCCTGAGCCGCGGCTTCGCCCCGCGCGACCGCAAGCAGATGGCCTGGCGCGTGGCCCTGGCGGCGCTGATCGCCAGCGTGCTGCTGTTCCTCTTCGGGCGCTACATCTTCACCCTCTTCGGGATCACCGCCGACGCCTTCCGCATCGGCGCCGGCAGCGTGCTGTTCATCTCGGCGCTGGGCATGGCCCAGGGGCGCTCGGCGGTGCAGAGCGACAACGTGCAGCAGGACGTCACCATAGTCCCGCTGACCATCCCCATCACCGTCGGCCCCGGCACCATCGGCGCGCTGCTGGTGATGGGGGTCGGCCAGCACTGGGAGGACAAGCTGCTGGCGCTGCTGGCGATCGTCCTCGCCTGCGTTACAGTCGGCGTCACCCTCTACCTGTCCGATCGCATCGAACGCATCCTCGGCGAGCAGGGCCTGCAGATCGTCAGCCGGCTGATGGGCCTGTTCGTCTGCGCCCTCGCCGCGCAGATCATCATGACCGGGGTGCGCGGCTACTTCCTTCCAGCGCCCTGAGACGCGCGTCA
>NZ_JARJLT010000372.1 GCF_029335315.1 Pseudomonas citronellolis | reverse complement strand
CTGCTGGTGCACCGCGCCAACCCACGGCGGGTGCTCGCCCCGCCGCTGCCGACGCCGCTGGGCGAGGTGGTCGACGAATTCACCATCCGCCCCGGCACGGCCAACGCCTACAGCGTGGCCGCCGGCCAGTTCATCCAAGTGCTCGACGTCGCCGGCCGCCAGTGCTCGGACTTCGTCGCCTTCGACCGGCGCGGCCTCGACGCCGGCCGCGAGATCGACCTCGACCCCACCGTCACCCGCACCCTGAACGGCAACGCCTACCCCGGCCCGGGCCTGTTCAGCCGCTTCTACGACCGCGACCTGCAGCCGATGCTGGAAGTGCTGCGCGACACCGTCGGCCGCCACGACACCTTCGCCCTCGCCTGCACCGCGCGCTACTACGAGGCGCAGGGCTACTTCGGCCACGCCAACTGCAGCGACAACCTCAGCCGCGCCCTCGCCGAACACGGCGTGCGCGGCCGCGCCGGCTGGCCGGCGATCAACTTCTTCTTCAACACCGGGGTCGACGCGCACCAGCAACTGACCCTGGACGAACCCTGGTCGCGCCCCGGCGACTACGTGCTGCTGCGCGCCATGACCGACCTGGTCTGCGCCAGCAGCAGCTGCCCGGACGACATCGACCCGGCCAACGGCTGGCAGCCCACCGACATCCACATCCGCGTCTACAGCGAAAAGGAGCGTTTCAGTATCGCCATGGCCAATCGCAAGGCGCCCGACGCCGACCCGCAGCTGACCCGCGAGAGCGGCTTCCACCCCGGCACCGCCGCCCTCACCCGGCAGTTCGTCGACTACCGCGGCTTCTGGACGCCGACCCACTTCGACGGCTACGGCGCCATCGAGGAATACCACGGCTGCCGCGAACGGGTGGCGGTGATGGACCTTTCCGCACTGCGCAAGTTCGAGGTGCTCGGGCCCGACGCCGAAGCCCTGCTGGACTACTGCCTGACCCGCGACGTGCGCAAGCTGGCGGTCGGCCAGGTGGTGTACTCGGCGCTGTGCTACGAGCACGGCGGCATGCTCGACGACGGCACCCTGCTGCGCCTGGGGCCGGACGCCTTCCGCTGGATCGGCGGCGAGGATTTCGCCGGCGACTGGCTGCGCGAACAGGCGCAGAAGCTCGGCATGAAGGTGTGGATCAAGAGCGCCTCCGAGCAGATCCACAACGTCGCCGTACAGGGCCCGCTGGCCCGTGCGCTGCTCAAGGAGATGGTCTGGACGCCGGGCACCCAGCCGCGCCTGGAGGACCTGGGCTGGTTCCGCTTCCTGGTCGGCCGCCTCAACGACTACAACGGCCCGCCGCTGATGGTCTCGCGCACCGGCTACACCGGCGAGCTGGGCTACGAGCTGTGGTGCCACCCGCGCGACGCCATGGCCGTGTGGCAACGCCTGTGGCAACTGGGCGAACCGCTGGGCCTGGTGCCGCTGGGCCTGCACGCGCTGGACACGCTGCGCATCGAGGCCGGGCTGATCTTCGCCGGCTACGAGTTCGACGACCAGACCGACCCCTTCGAGGCCGGCATCGGCTTCTGCGTGCCGCTGAAGAGCAAACAGGCCGACTTCATCGGCAAGGACGCCCTGTTGCGGCGCAGCGCCGCCCCGCAACGCCGCCTGGTGGGGCTGGAACTGGCGGGCAACGAGACGGCCCAGCACGGCGACTGCGTGCACGTCGGCCGGGCCCAGGTCGGGGTGGTCACCAGCGCCACGCGCTCGCCGCTGCTGGGCAGGAACATCGCCCTGTGCCGGCTCGACGTCGGCTACTGCGAGCCCGGCACCGAGGTGCAGGTGGGCAAGCTCGACGGCCAGCAGAAGCGCATTCCCGCCAAGGTCAGCGCCGGTACCGTGGCCTACGACCCGGAGAAGACCCGCGTGCGCGCCTGACGCGCTTCTGGAGAGGGTTTTGCAAGGGCCCTCGTGCACCGGCTCGCCGCGCGCGGGCCCCCACTTCCCAGCCCAGGAGATTCGGCCGATGTGGTTCAGCAAGGCATCCCGCACCCTGGCCGACGACCTCGGCCAGTGGCTCGACCAGCTTTCCTCCGACCCCGGCGTGGCCCCGCCGCGCGATTGCGACCCGCGCCTGCTCGGGCGCCTGCAGCGCCTGCAAGGCGACTGGCGCGAACTGGTGGACTTCCGCCGGCACGCCGAGCGGCAGCCGGCGCCGCCGTGCAGCGCCGAGGAATACGCCGCCCTGACGCAACGCCTGGGCGCCGCCGAGGACGACAATAGCCGCCTGCGCGAGGAACTCGACCAGCAGCAGCGCCAGCTCGAAGCGCTGGAGGCCGAGCGCCGCCAGTGGCGGGAGGACGGCGAAGTCTGGGCGCTGACCCAGCGCACCCTCACCGAGGGCTGCTGGGCGATGAACGTGGTCAATGGCGACCCCGATCACCCGCAGAACCTGATCCGCTGGTCCGAGCAGTTCCGCGAGCTGATCGGCTACCGCCGCGAGGAGTTCCCGGATGGCTGGGACAGCTACTTCGGCGTGGTCGACACGGACGACCTCAAGGGCGTCATGCAGGCCTTTGGCGCCGCCATGGCCGACGCCGATGGCGACGGCTCCTACGTGGTGGAGTACCGCATGCGCCACAAGACCCGTGGCCCGCTGTGGTTCCGCGAACGCGGGCGCTGCCTGCGCGACGAACGCGGGCGCCTGCTGTACGTGACCGGCGCGGTGCGCGAGATCAGCGACGAGAAGGCCGCCGCCAGCCTGCACGAACGCGAACAGGCGAGCATCCAGACCACCTACGGGCAGATCGCCCAGGTCGCCGGGGTGATCCGCGCCATCGCCGAACAGACCAACCTGCTGGCGCTCAACGCGGCCATCGAAGCGGCCCGCGCCGGCGACCAGGGACGCGGCTTCGCGGTGGTCGCCGACGAAGTCCGCAACCTCGCGCGGCGCACCCAGGAGTCGGTGCAGCAGATCCAGGCGATGCTGCAGCAGCCCTGAACCGGTAAGCACAAGCTTTTCGTAGGAGCGAGCTTGCTCGCGAAGGGTGCCAGCCGGCAGCAACTGTGCTTGAGATGAACTCCGTCCCCTCTCCCCAGCCCTCTCCCTGAAGGGAGAGGGGGCTAGTCCGTGCCGAGAGGAGGTCTGGTTTCAACCGGAAACCATCGGTGTTGCCGGCTAACTCCAGCCCCCCAGCTCTGCCCAACGGTCCCCTCTCCCTTCAGGGCGGGGCGCGTAGCCGAGGGTTAGGGAGAGGGCGCTCTCAAACCCAGCACCTCCGTTCCCTCTGTAGCCCGCGATTTCGCGCGCAGAGCGCGTCCTATATGAAAATGGCGCGAATGGGACAGTATCCACGATACCCCCTACACCACCTCCCCTCCCCCCACCAGCTTCAGCCCAACGATTCCCGCCACGATCATCACCAGGCACAGCGCCTTCAGCGCCCCCAGCGTCTCACCCAGGAACAGCGTGCCGTAGGCCACCGTGCCGAGGGTGCCGATCCCCACCCACACCGCATAGGCCAGGCCCAACGGCAGCTCGCGCACCGCCAGGCTCAGCAGGTAGATGCTCAGCGCCAGGAAGACGCCGCAGTACAGGCTCGGCCAGAGCCGGGTGAAACCTTCGGTGCGCGGGATGATCGAGGCGTACAGCACTTCGCAGGCCCCCGCCAGCAGCAGGTAGCCCCATCCGTTCAACCAGGCCATCGGCCAGTTCTCCTCGGCAAAAAGA
>NZ_JARJLT010000371.1 GCF_029335315.1 Pseudomonas citronellolis | reverse complement strand
GTTCGGAGCGCAGGGCTGCACTGCGCCGCGCGGCTCTGGCACAGCAGAAGCAGCCAGCGCCGCACCGCTTGCAGCCTGCCGCTTGCAGCTTGCGGCTGCTTCAGTCCCATACCAGTAGCTCCGCCGGGGTCGGGTTCCAGCCGTTGCAGGGGTTGTTCAGCTGCGGGCAGTTGGAGATCAGCACGATGATGTCCATGTGCGCGAGCAGCTCGACGTACTTGCCGGCGGCGGAGATGCCGTCCTCGAAGGTCAGGCCGCCTTCGGCGGTGACCGGCACGTTCATGAAGAAGTTGATGTTGTGGCTGATGTCGGCCTTGCCCAGGCGCCCGTCGTGCAGGGCCGCGCGCAGGAAGTTGTCGCGGCAGCTGTGCATGTAGCGCTTGTCCAGGGCGTAGCGCACCGTGTTGCTTTCCTGGGCGCAGGCGCCGCCGAGGGTGTCGTGGCGGCCGCAGGTGTCGGCGACGATGCTCAGCATCGGGTTGCCGAGGTTGGAATACAGCACGCTGCCGCCGCTGAGGTAGACGCTGCCCTGTTTGCGCAGGGTGCGCTGCACGTCGTAGCGCTCGCGCGGGTTGCGCGCGTTGTAGAAGAGGGTGTCGACCGCCTGGTTGCCTTCCAGGTCGAGGATGCGCAGGGTCTGCCCGGCCTTGAGCTCGGTCAGGCTGGGTTCGCCGGCGGCGATCGGGGTGCGCGAGACGGCGGCTTCGGGGTGCTTGGCGCTGTGGGTGATGGGCATGCTCGCGCTCCTCAGATGTACAGGCGTTCGGTGTTGTGGAAGCCGCGGCCGTTCTCCGGGCGCGAGGTGCGGCAGAGCACGCTGATGCCGTCGGAGTCGACCTTGTGCCAGCTCAGCCCGATGGGCTTGGGCGCGTATCGCGGGTTCGGGTCCATGGGGTGCTGCAGCGCGGTGAGCACCACCAGGGTGTCCATCGGCGCGTACAGCTCGACGTAGTCGCCGGCCTTGGAGTTGCCTTCGGCGAAGCGGAAGCAGCCGTCGGCGTCGACGTCTACCCGGCTGAACAGGTTCAGGCACATCAGCAGGTCCTGCAGGCGCATGTCCCACTTGCCCATTTCCACCAGCAGGTTGTCCGCGCCGTTGCGGTGGAAGCCGTTGCGCAGTTCCTGGTAGCGGCCCTGGCCGTACTTCTCCAGGGTCTCGGCGGCGTTGAGCACGCCGCCGAAGCTGTCGTGCCAGCCGCAGGTGTCGGCGGTGATGGCCGCCAGCACCCGGCCCATGTCCGAGTACAGGCAGTGGCCGGCGGTGAGCTTGGCGGTGTGCTGGGCCTTGAGGCTGTCCGGCAGGTTCAGCCGCTCGCTTTTCTCGGCGGCGTTGAACAGCAGGACGCTGGCGTTGCCGGCGCCTTCCAGGTCGGTCAGGCGCAGCAGCTGGCCGCGCTTGAGGACGAAGGAGGTGTGGCCGCCGCCGGGGACGGTTTCTTCGTAGAGGGTCGGGCGCAGGGCGAGGGTTGCGGGCATGGCGGGTTCCTCAGTAGGCCGGGGTGATCACCGGCGCGGCTGGCTGCTCCAGGCGCGCCGCCAGGGGCGCGGGAAGCTGGGCGCGGGCGATCCGGCGGTCGGCGTTGAGCGGGATGTCGTAGGTGATGCGGGCGCCATAGGCGTTGGGCGCCTGCGGGTCGTGGCGGACCTTGTCGAAGACCAGCAGGCGGGTGCCCAGACTGAAGCCTTCGGCGAGGTCGTGGGTGACCATGAACACGGTCAGCCGGGTTTCCTGCCAGAGCTGCAGCAGCAGCTCGTGCATGTCCTTGCGGATGCCCGGGTCGAGGGCCCCGAAGGGTTCGTCGAGGAGCAGCACGCGCGGTTTCATCACCAGCGCCTGGGCGATCGCCAGGCGCTGCTGCATGCCGCCGGAGAGCGCGCTGGGGTACTTGTCCAGGGCGTGCCCGAGGCCGACCTTGGCCAGCAGCGCGGCGGCCTGCTCGCGGGCCTCGCGGCGGGCCGCGCCGAACAGCCGGCCGAGCAGTTTCGCCCGTGGCAGTTCCAGGCCCAGGGCGACGTTGTCGAGCACGCTCAGGTGCGGGAACACCGAGTAGCGCTGGAACACCACGCCACGGCTCGGGTCCGGCTCGGCGGCCAGGTGCTTGCCGTCGAGCAGCAGCTCGCCGCGGCTGGGGCGTTCCTGGCCGAGCAGCAGGCGCAGGAAGGTCGACTTGCCGCAGCCGGAGGCGCCGACCAGGGTGCAGAATTCGCCTTCCGCGACGCTCAGGTTGAGGCGTTCGAGGATCACGTTGTCGGCGTATTCCTGCCAGACGTTGTTCACCTGGATGAAGCTCATGCCTTGCCTCCTTCGTACCAGGGGAAGGCGCGCCGGGTGAGCACGCGCAGGGCCCAGTCCATCAGCCAGGCGAGCAGGGTGATCCACACCACGTAGGGCAGGATCACGTCCATCGCCAGGTAGCGGCGCACCAGGAAGATGCGGTAGCCCAGGCCGTCGGTGGCGGCGATGGCCTCGGCGGCGATGAGGAACAGCCAGGCCGAGCCGAGCATCAGCCGCAGCGAGATCAGCAGGCGCGGCAGCAGTTGCGGCAAGACCACGCGCAGGATCAGGGTCCAGGTGCTGGCGCCCAGGGTCTGCGCCTTGATCAGCAGCTCGCGGGGGATTTCCCGGGCGCGCTGTTCGATGTCGCGGGCGATGCAGGGGGCGACGCCGATGACGATCAGCACCACCTTGGACAGCTCGCCGAGGCCGAAGACGATGAACAGCACCGGCAGGATCGCCAGCGGCGGAATCATCGACAGCACGGTGAGCAGCGGCGACAGCGGCGCGCCGAACAACGGCACGCTGCCGGCGGCGACACCCAGCACCAGGCCGAGCAGGGCGGCGATGCCCAGGCCCAGGCCGAGGCGCTGCAGGCTGGCGCCGGTGTCGCCCCAGAACAGCACTTCGCCGGTGCGCTTGTCTTCGCTGAAGGCCAGGCGCTGGACGGCGTCGGCCATCTGCGCGGCGCCGGGCAGCAGCTTGTCGTTGGGGTTCTCCGCCAGCCGCGCCGCCGAGCCCGTGAAGTAGGCGAACAGCAGCAGGGCGAAGGGCAGCAGCACCAGGAACAGGCGGCCGCCGCGCTGCGGGTTGAGGTTGATCAGGCGCATGGTTCGTACCCGTCGGTTCGTAGGGCGAATAACGCGGAACGCGTTATCCGCCGTGGCGTCGGAACGGCGGATAACCGCAAGCGGTTATTCGCCCTACGAGAGAAATCGGTGCGCAGATCAGAGCTTGCCGTCGGCCGCCAGCTGCACGTAGCTCGGGTCGAAGCGCAGCTTGAGGTTGCCGCTGTCGCCCAGGGTGGCGCCCTTGGCGAAGCTCATGCCGACCGCCTCGGCGGACTTGGCGCCTTCGCCGAGCAGGCCGTGGGCGAAGGAGAAGCTCGCCACCCGCTGCATGGTCTGCGCCAGCGCCGGGCTGCTGGCGAAGGCCAGGGCCTCGGTCGGGGTGGCGAACAGCCTGGTGGTGGCCAGCTGCGCCTGGTAGCCGGCGAGGTCGGTGCCGGAAGCCTTGGCCATGTGTTCCAGGGCCGCCTTGCCCTCGGCGTTCTGCGCGGTCATCAGCGCCACGGTCTCGAACCAGGCGCCGGTCAGGGCCTTGCCCAGGGCCGGGTTGTCCTTCAGGGTCTGGCTGTTGACCACCATCATGTCCATGATCTCGCCGGGCACCTTGCTGGAGTCGAACACCTCGGTGGTGCCGGGCTTGGCGCGGGCCTCGGCGAGCATCGGGTTCCAGGTGGTCACCGCCTGCACCTCGTCGGTATTGAAGGCGGCGGCGATGTCGGCGTCGGAGGTGTTGACGGTCTTCACCTGCTTCTCGCTCAGCCCGGCCGATTCCAGGGCGCGGGCCAGCAGGTAGTGGGAGACCGACAGTTCCACCAGGTTGATGTCCATGCCCTTGAGGTCGGCCACGGTCTTGCCGGTGCCCTTGACCACGATGCCGTCGTTGCCGTTGGAGAAGTCGCTGACGACCAGCGCGGTGGAGTCGACGCCGCCGGCGGCGGGAATGGTCAGGGCGTCCATGTTGGTCATGGTGCAGCCGTCGAAGGTGCCTGCGGTGTACTGGTTGATCGACTCGATGTAGTCGTTGAGCTGGGTGACCTTGATCTGGATGCCGTACTTCTTCGCCCACTTGTCGACGATGCCGTGGCTGGCGGCGTACTCCCAGGGCATCCAGCCGGCGTAGATGGTCCAGCAGACGTTGAAGCTGCTCTTGGGCGCGGCGGAAGCGCCGAAGCTGAGGGCGGTCAGGGCGGCGGCCAGCAGGGCGGGGAGAAGGGGCTTGCGCATGGAGTGTCTCCAGTGGGGTGTCGGGCAGGCAGGAGTCGGGCGGCTGGGTCGCGCTCTTCTCCCGGGCTTTTGTCCCGCCGTGTAACCTCGCTGGAGGTCGATGGCTCTCGGACCAGTCACTCGCCGCGCGAGCCGGAACCCTAGCCATCCATTTCGAATTGTGGTGCCGCCACCCCGCGTCGGCGGGCGATTCCTGCACGCCGGAGACAAAGCGAGCGGCGTGCCAACTTCCTGCAAGGCCCGTGGCAGAGACGTGGCGGAGGGTTTTCGGCACCGGCGGGGCCGTTTTCGGGCAGCTCCGTGCGCCCTGATGAAGCACGTCGCCGCTTTCTGGTGCGCCAGTCGAAAGTCGGTGTCGGTCGGTGCGCGGCGCACGGCAGACTGCGCGGACCACCCCTCCCATCGGAGTCGCCCATGTCGCACCTGCTGTCGTTCGCCAAGGGCGCGCTGGCCATGTTCTGGCTGGCCGCCGCGCTCAACCTGGTCTACCCGTTCGGCGAGCTGCATCGCCCCCTGCTGTTGCTCGCCGGCGTATTGCTGGTGGTACACGCCGGCGAGGTGCTGCTGTTCGGCCGGCGCCTGAAGGCGCGCCCGCAACCCTGGCTGGAGCGCCTGAAGGTGTTGTGCTTCGGTGTGCTGCACTTGCCCGCGCTGCGTGCGTAAGGCGGTGATTTACATAAGCTTTACGCAGTAGCGGGGCACTGCGCGAAAGGCGCCGGGTCTGATCCTGTAAGCCGCGTACTACAAGCGGACCTACCGGAATCAGGAGTCAAAGCCATGCGTCGCCTTCTCGTTGCCCTGCTGTTGTTCCTGCCGTTGTCCGGCTGCGTGGTTTACGAACACGACCACGGCTGGCGCGGTGGCCCCCGCTACTACGGCCCGCCGCCGGCGCCGCGCTACTACGACCACGGCAACTACGGCCGTGGCTATTACGATCGCGACTGGCGTCGCTGACCCAAACCACTGACGGCACCTTCGGGTGCCGTCGTGCGTTTCACCCGGCGCTCGGCAATGCGTCGATCATCAGCAACTGTTCGACGAAGGCCGCGGCGGCCGGCGACAGGCTGCGGCTGGCGTGGCGCACCAGGCCATAGGCCGAGCCACGCAGCGCCGCGTCGTCGGCCTGGCGCGGCCAGGGCAGGCTGGCCAGGCGCCCGTCGGCGACGTCCTCGGCGACCACGTCGGCCACCGCCAGACAGAGCACGTCGCTGCCGCGCACCAGCTCCTTGAGCAGCAACACGTCGTCGCACTGCACGTCCAGCGGCTGCTCGCGGCCCAGGCTGTGCACCAGGCGCAGGTGGGCGTCGCGCGGCAGGCGCGGGCCGGCCAGGGGGTACGCGAGCAGGTCGGCGATGCCCAGCTTGGCGCGGCCCAGCAGCGGGTGGCCGGGGCGGCAGAACAGCAGGCTTTCGTGGCTGCGCAGCGGCTGGATTTCCAGCTGCGGGTCGCCGAGCAGCTCGCGGCAGTCGGCGACGAACAGCTCCAGTTCATCGTCCAGCAGGCGTCGGTGCAGGTCCTGCCAGTTCTCGATGGCCAGGTTCACCTTGACCTTCGGGTGCGCTCGGCTGAAGGCCGCCAGGGTGCGTGGCAGCAGACGCGCGGAGGGGAAGGGCCCGGCGCCCAGGCGCAGCTCGCCGGCTTCCAGGTTGCCCAGTTCGCGCACCGCGTTGTCCAGCGCGCGGCTGCCGGCCAGCAGCCGGCGGGCGTGTTCCAGCACCAGCCGGCCATGGGCGGTGAGCTTGATGCCGCGCGGGTTGCGGTCGAGCAGGCGGCAGTCGAGCTGGCTTTCCAGGGCCTGGATGCTGCGCGAGAGCGCCGGCTGGCTGAGGTTCACCGCCTCGGCGGCGCGGGCGAAGTGGCCGTGCTCGGCTAGGGTAACGAAGTGGCGGAGCTGGCGAAGGTCTGTCATGCGCTTGGTGCATCGGAAGTGGCAAAGGAATGCATTGGAATTATTGCCATGCCCGTTGGCATAGTGCCAGGCAAATCCATAACAAGAACCGGAGCCCTCCCGCATGCTGCGTCTTCCCGCCGCCGTCCTCCTTGCCGGCCTGTCGCCGATCCTGCTCGCCGCCGACGACCCCGCCGACGCGCCGAAACCGCCCAGCGCCTTCACCGTGGCCTTGCAGCAGAAGGTCCGCGAGGCGCTGCCGTTCAGCGACCGCGCCGACTTCGAACGGGTCGAGAAGGGCCTGATCAAGCGCCCGGAGAAGCTGGTGATCCGTAACGAGGACGGCAGCGTCGCCTGGGAACTGGGCGGCTTCGACTTCCTCAACGCCGGAAAGGACTTCGACAGCGTCAACCCCAGCCTGCAGCGCCAGGCCCTGCTGAACCTGAAGTACGGCCTGTACAAGGTCACCGACGGCGTCTATCAGGTGCGCGGCTTCGACCTGGCCAACATCACCTTCGTCGAGGGCAAGACTGGCTGGATCGTCATCGACACCCTGACCACCCCGGCCACCTCCAGGGCCGCCTACGCCCTGGTCAGCCAGGAGCTGGGGCAGAAGCCGATCCGCGCGATCATCTACAGCCACGCCCACGCCGACCACTTCGGTGGGGTCAAGGGCCTGGTCAGCCAGGAGCAGGTGGACAAGGGCGAGGTGCAGATCATCGCGCCCAAGGGCTTCATGGAGTCGGCGATCAAGGAGAACGTGCTGGCCGGCAACGCCATGCTGCGTCGCGCCACCTACCAGTACGGCACGCAGCTGCCGCACAGCCCGCAGGGCCTGGTCGACATGGCCATCGGCAAGGGCGTGGCGCATGGCCCGATGAGCCTGATCGCGCCGACCCGGCTGATCGACAAGGACGACGAGCAACTGCAGGTCGACGGCGTCGACTTCGCCTTCCAGAACACCCCGGGCACCGAGTCGCCCTCGGAGATGAACATCTGGATGCCGCAGCAGAAGGCGCTGCTGATGGCCGAGAACGTCACCAGCACCCTGCACAACCTCTACACCCTGCGCGGCGCCGAGACCCGCGACGCGCTGGCCTGGAGCAAGTACATCAACGAGGCGCTGCACCGCTACGGCGACCAGGCCGAGGTGATGTTCGCCGTGCACAACTGGCCGCGCTGGGGGCATGAGGACATCGTCCGCACCCTGGAGAAGCAGCGCGACATGTACGGCTACCTCAACGACCAGACCCTGCACCTGGCCAACCAGGGGGTGACCATCAACCAGATCCACGAGCGCCTGCAGGTGCCGCCGGAGCTGGCCAACGAGTGGTTCAACCGCGGCTACCACGGCTCGGTCAGCCACAACGTGCGCGCGGTGGTGAACAAGTACCTGGGCTACTACGACGGCAACCCGGCCACCCTCAACCCGCTGGCGCCGGAAGACTCGGCGAAGAAATACGTCGAGTTCATGGGCGGCCCCGAGCAGGTGCTGCAGATGGCGCAGAAGTCCTTCGACCAGGGCGACTATCGCTGGGTGGTGGAGGTGGTCAACAAGCTGGTCTTCGCCGACCCGGACAACCAGGCCGCGCGCCGCCTGCAGGCCGACGCCCTGGAGCAGCTCGGCTACCAGGCGGAGAACGCCGGCTGGCGCAACAGCTACCTGGCCGCGGCGGACGAACTGCGCCACGGCGTGCCGCGCAATCTGCCATCGCTGAAGACCTCCAGCGCCGACGCCCTGGCCGCCATGGACACCGGCCTGCTGTTCGACTACCTGGGCGTGCGGATGAACGCCGGCAAGGCCGAGGGCGAGGACTTCGCCATCAACCTGGTGCTGCCGGACATCAAGCAGCAGTACCTGCTGGAGCTGAAGAACTCGCACCTGAACAACATCCAGGGCGTGCACAGCGACAGCGCCGGGCAGACCGTGACCATCGACCGCGCCGACCTCAACCGCCTGCTGCTCAAGGACGTCTCGCCGCTGGTGCTGATCGCCGAGGGCCGCCTGAAGAGCTCGGGCAACCCGCTGCTGCTGGCCAAGCTGTTCGGCATGCTGGATGACTTCGACTTCTGGTTCGACATCGCGACGCCGCCGAAGCGCGAGGGCTGAGCGGGGTGACCGCGCGCGGATAAGGCCGCACCTACGAAGA
>NZ_JARJLT010000370.1 GCF_029335315.1 Pseudomonas citronellolis | reverse complement strand
GAACGCCCGTAAACCTTCCCCGCTGTTCGTCATCGGCAAGCCGCTGGCGCGCACCCACCTGTTGCTGATCGGCGGCGGCGTGTTCGTCCTGCTGGCCCTGGCCTGGTGGCTGGCCGGCGCCAGTGGCGCGGTGCCGAAGATCTTCCTGCCGGCCCCCGGCGACGTCTGGGCGCGCATGCTCAAGCTGGCCGCCGACGGCACCCTCTGGGCCGACCTCAAGGTCAGCGTCTACCGCATCCTGGTGGCCTTCGCGATTTCCTCGGCGATGTCCATCGTGATCGGCGTGTTCGCCGGCTGCTACGGCTTCTGGAAAGCCGCCACCGAACCGCTGGTGGACTTCGTGCGCTACATGCCGGTGGTGGCCTTCGTGCCGCTGAGCATCCTCTGGGCCGGCACCAGCGACTTCCAGAAATTCCTGATCATCTGGATCGGCACCTTCTTCCAGCAGGTGCTGATGGTGATGGACGCCATCAAGCGCGTGCCGGCGGACTTCATCGGTCTCGGCCGCACCCTGGGCATGCCGGATCGGCGCATCCTCCTGAAGATCGTCCTGCCCAGCGCCCTGCCGGGCATCTGGGACGCCCTGCGGATCAGCCTCGGCTGGGCCTGGACCTGGCTGGTGCTGGCCGAGCTGGTGGCCGCCACCTCTGGCCTGGGCTACCGCATCGTGGTCTCGCAGCGTTTCTTCCAGACCGACACCATCATCGGCTACATCCTGCTGCTCGGTCTGCTCGGGCTGGTCACCGACCAGGCCATGCGCGCCGCCGAGCGCGTCCTGTTCCGCTACAACCGGAGGCGCGGCTGATGGCCACCCTGGAAATCACCGGCCTGAACAAGAGCTTCGCGGTCGGCAAGGAGCGCCGCGAGGTGCTGCGCAACATCGACCTGACCCTGGCGGACAACGAGTTCGTCTCCATCGTCGGCACCTCCGGCTGCGGCAAGAGCACCCTGCTGTCGATCGCCGCCGGGCTGGAAGACTTCGACAGCGGCAGCGTCAAGGTCGACGGCGCGCCCATCACCGGCCCCGGCCTGGATCGCGGCGTGGTGTTCCAGGCCTACACCCTGCTGCCGTGGCTGACCGCGCGGGAGAACGTCGAGTTCGCCCTCAAGGCCGCCGGCCGTTCGCGCGCCGAATGCCGCGAGATCGCCGCCGAGCACCTGGCGCTGGTGAAGCTGGAGAAGTTCGCCGAGGCCTACCCCAGCGAGCTGTCCGGCGGCATGAAGCAGCGCGTGGCGATCGCCCGGGCGCTGTCCTACCGGCCGAAGATCCTGCTGATGGACGAACCCTTCGGCGCGCTGGACGCGATGACCCGGCACCAGATGCAGGAGCTGCTCACGCGCATCTGGGAAACCCACCGGCTGACGGTGATGTTCGTCACCCACGACGTCGAGGAGGCGGTCTACCTGTCCGACCGCATCGTGGTCATGGGCCTGGGGCCGGGGCGGATCAAGACCACCTTCGACGTCGGCCTGCCTCGCCCCCGCCGCGAGGAAATGGCCGGCAGCGCCGCGTTCATCGAGCTGCAGCGCCAGGTGCTGCGCTCGATTCGCGAGGAAGAGGCCGGCGCCGCCGTGCTCTGAGGCTCACCAGCGGCCGGAGGCCCCGCCACCGCCGCTGGAACCGCCGCCGCCGCTGAAGCCGCCACCGCCGCCGCCGAAGCCACCGCCGCGTCCGCCACCGAAACCGCCGCCACCGCCGCGGCCGCCGAAGGCCAGGAACAGGTAGACCATCAGCGCGAAGCCCACGCCGATGCCGCCGTTGACCAGGGCCTGGGCGGCGCCGCCGCCGAATGCCAGGCTGCCGACGCCGGCCAGCGCGCCGACCACCAGGCTGTACAGCAGCGAGCGCCCGACCTTGGCGCCGGGCGTGCGCCGCGCGCCGAAGAGATTGCCGAGCACCGGCACGCCGATGGTCAGCACGAACAGCCAGGCCAGCGGGTCGCCGGGTACGTCCGGCTGGCCGCCGTTGGCCGTGTGGCTGGGCTCCGGCAGCGCTTCGCCGTCGATCAGTTTCTCCAGGCTGTCGACCCCGGCCTGCACGCCGCCGGCGAAGTCGCCCTGCTGGAAGCGCGGCACCATCTGCTCGCGGATGATGCGCCCGGCCAGGGCGTCGGTGACCGCGCCCTCCAGGCCGTAGCCGACCTCGATGCGCAAGGCGCGGTCGTCCTTGGCCACCACCAGCAGCGCGCCGTCGTCGACGCCCTTGCGGCCCAGCTTCCACTGCTCGAAGGCGCGTACCGCGTACTGCTCGATGCTGTCCTCGCCGGTGCTGGGGATCATCAGCACCGCCAGCTGTGCGCCCTTGCGTTGCTCCAGCGCGGCCAGTTGCTGTTCCAGCTGGCCGCGCTGCTGGGCGTCGAGGGTGCCGGTGAGGTCGGTGACGCGGGCGCTCAGCGCCGGGATGGCGGTCGGCTCGGCCTGCGCCACGGCGCCCCAGCCGCAGAGCAGCAGGAGCGCCAGCAGCCAGCCGCGCATGGTCATTGCGCCGGTTGCGGCTGCGCGGTGCCGAAGTCGACCTTGGGCGCGGTGGAAATGGCCGCCTCGTTTTCCACGCTGAAGTTGGCCTTGGGCTGGTAGCCGAAGATCTTCGCGGTGATCACCTGCGGGAACTGGCGGATCATCACGTTGTATTCCTGCACCGCCTTCACGTAGCGGCCGCGCGCCACGGTAATGCGGTTCTCGGTGCCTTCGAGCTGGGTCAGCAGGTCCTTGAACAGGCCGTCAGCCTTGAGCTGCGGGTAGTTCTCGGTCACCACCAGCAGCCGCGAGAGCGCCGAACTCAGCTCGCCCTGGGCCTGCTGGAAGCGCTTCACCGCCGCCTCGTCGCCGAGCTGGTCGGCGTTCAGCGTGGTGCTGCCGACCCGGGCGCGGGCCTCGGTCACCTGGGTGAGCACCGCGGCCTCGTGGGCGGCGTAGCCTTTCACCGTGTTGACCAGGTTGGGCACCAGGTCAGCGCGGCGCTGGTACTGGTTGAGCACTTCCGACCAGGCCGCCTTGACCTGTTCGTCGCCGGCCTGCATGGCGTTGTAGCCGCAGCCGGTGAGCAGGGAGACGAGGAGGTAGCCGGTCAGGAACTTGAGCAGACGGGTCATGGCGAGGGCTCTGGCAGTCGCGAAAACCCCAGTCTAGACCAGCGCCATGCGGGTGTGCGGCGTTTTCAGGGGCGCCTGCCCTGCGACGGGGCTTCCGGGGCGTCACGCCGGGGCGGTAGAATCGCAACTGGTCTATACCAGAAGGTATCCCCTCGTGTTCGCCACCACCCTGGTGCTGCTCGCCGCCGTGCTTCACGCGGCCTGGAACACCCTCGTCAAATTCAGCGCCGACCGCCTGCTGGTGGTGGCCTGCATGGACCTCGTCGGCCTGCTCGTGGGGCTGGCGCTGCTGCCGTGGATCAGCCTGCCGCCGGCCGAGGTCTGGCCCTGGCTGGGCAGCGCCGTGGCCTTGCAGCTGGTCTACCGGGTGCTGCTGATCCAGGCCTACAAGGTCGGCGACCTGGGCCTGGTCTACCCGCTGATGCGCGGCCTGTCGCCGCTGGTGGTGCTGGGGCTGACCCTGCTGGTCGGTGGCGAGCAGCTCAGCGACCGCCAGGTGCTCGGCATCCTGCTGATCCCGCTGGGCATGCTGTTCCTGCTCAAGGGCGGCGGCGGCTCGCGGCTACCCTGGATCGCCTTTCCCATCGTGCTGCTGATGGGCCTGTGCATCGGCAGCTACACCTGGACCGACGGCCACGCCCTGAAGCGCTGGCCGCAGCCGCTGGACTACCTGGTGTGGCTGACCCTGCTTTCCGGCGTGCCTTTCCCGCTGCTCGCCGTGAGCACCCGCACCCGCGCCTTCGCGCGCTTCTGGCAGACCCAGTGGAAGCTCGGCCTGAGCGTCGGCGTCTGCGTGATGGCCAGCTATGGCCTGGTGCTCTGGGCCATGCAGCTGGGCTCGGTGGCCGAGGCCGCGGCGCTGCGCGAAATCAGCGTGGTGCTGGTGGTGCTGTTCGGCATGCGCTTCCTCAAGGAGCCCTTCGGCCTGCCGCGCCTGCTGGCCTGCAGCCTGGTGCTGGCGGGCATGCTGGTGATGAAGTTGTGAGATTGGCCGCACGGGCGCCACTTCGCGCCTGGCGGCCAAGGACGCTGGCCTATGCTTGGCGCACCTTGTCCCTTCCCTGACCGTCGAGACCCCATCCATGTCCATCGCCTTCTGGTGCATTCTCGTTGCTCTGTTCCTGCCCTACCTGGGCACCGGCGTCGCCAAGTTCACCGGCGGCGGCTTCGGCCCCCGGCAGAACCACGACCCGCGCAGCTTCCTCGCCTCGCTGGAGGGCTACCGCAAGCGCGCCAACGCTTTCCAGCTGAACAGCTTCGAAGTCACCCCGGCCTTCGCCATCGCGGTGCTGGTGGCCTATGTGGTGGGTAACGCGGAGCCGTCGACCATCGATACCCTGGCCATCGCCTGGGTCACCAGCCGCCTGCTCTACCTGATCTTCTACCTCGCCGACCTGGCCCTGCTGCGCTCGCTGGTGTGGTTCGTCGGCATGGCGCTGATCGCCGCGTTCTTCGTGGTCTCTGCGTAGACGCTTGCTGAACGGCGGCTGAACGGCGCGCGGATCGCTGCGGCGGATGGCCGCAGCGGGCCCGCCGGGCTCTGGATCAATGGCTGGCGGCGGCGGATAATCCGCCGCTCCCGTGTCTGGCCCGTCCCCATAAGAGTCCGCTCGATGAAGCTGAAGACCCTGTTCGTTCTGCTGCTGGCTGGCGCCGCCCTGGCCGGCTGTCACCGCCTCGATCCGAATTCCCCGCTGGCCAAGCGCCAGGCGATCTTCAAGCAGATGCTGCACGCCAGCGAAGACATGGGCGGCATGCTGCGCGGCCGCGTCGTCTTCGACGCCGACAAGTTCCGCGCCGACTCGCTGAAGCTCAACGAGCTGGCCGGCCAGCCCTGGCAGTACTTCCCCACCAGCAAGCCGACCGACGAAGGCGGCGACAGCCGCGCGAAGGACGAGCTGTGGCAGCGCCAACTGGAGTTCCAGGCCGACGCCAAGACCTTCCAGCAGGCCGCCGCGGCGCTGGAGGCCAACACCCGCCAGACCCCGCCGACCGCCGAAGGCGTGCGCAAGGACCTGGCCGCGGTGGAAGACGCCTGTGAGGCCTGCCACAAGAAATTCCGCGCGCTCTGACGCCCGCCCCGCTTTCGTAGGAGCGAGCAAGCTCGCTCCTACAGGTAGCCCGCGCTGCTCATTCCTCCAACTCGCGCTTGGCCTGATCCAGCTCCGCGCGCGCCTCGGCCAGCTTGGCCTTGCGCTTCTCGATCTTTTCCGCGTCGCCCTTGCTCATGGCCTTGCGCAGGTCGTTCTCGCGGGTACTCACCTCGCGCTCGGCGTCGATCACGCGCTGGGTGCGCTGCTTGGCCAGGTTGCCGTCGGTGCAATGCGCGCGGGTCTGTTCCAGGGCGGTTTCCAGGCCGGACACGGCGCCGCTGTTGCCGTGGGCGCGGGCCTCGGCGAGTTTGGCTTCGATGGCTGCCTGCTTGGCGGCACAGCCGGTCAGGGGTTGCGCCTGCTCGGCGGCGAGGGCGCTGCCGGTCAGCAGAAGGGCGGCGCTGAGGAAAATGGGTCGGAACATTCTCGGGTCCTGCGTTACCAAATGGGATATCGACGCTGGCGAACGTCTAGAGTTTGCCATTAAGCGTACCGCCGCGAATTGCTCCGTGACAGTGCGCGGGCTGGTCCGATCCGTTTAGCGCGCTCCGTCCGACGGGGCGGGGGAGGCTGGATGCGTATCGCGATTCGTATTCTGCAGGCGCTGATCTTCCTGCTGCTGGCGGCGCTGCTGTGGGGGGGCTGGTACCTGCTGCCCGGCGAGCAGCTGCGCCCGCCGATGCTCAGCGGGGTCAGCGAGGACAGTTCGCTGCGCGCCGGCGGCATGCGCCGTGGCTACCTGCTCTATGTGCCGCAGAAGCTGGCGGCGAACCCGGCGCTGCTGGTGGTGCTGCATGCTTCGCGCGGCAACGGCCAGGCGATGCGCCGCGACAGTGGCTTCGGCTTCGACGCCCTGGCCGAGCGCGACGGCTTCCTGGTGCTCTACCCGGACGGCTTCGAAGGCCACTGGAACGATTGCCGCAAAGCCGCCAGCTACAGCGCGCGGGCCCGCAACATCGACGACGTGGCCTTCCTCGGGCGGCTGATCCGGCGCATCCAGCGCGAGCGCCAGGTCGACCCGCAGCGGGTGTTCATCGCCGGCTATTCCAATGGCGGGCAGATGGCCCTGCGCATGGCGGCCGAGTCGAAGCTGCCGCTGGCCGGCATCGCGGTGGTCGCGGCCAGCCTGCCGAGCGCCGACAACTACGCCTGCGCCGAGCAACAGCGCGGCGTGGCGGCGCTGTTGATGAACGGCACGCGCGACCCGATCAACCCCTACCTCGGTGGCCGGGTCAAGCTGTTCGGCTTCGGCGACCGTGGCCAGGTGCTCTCCAGCGAGGCCTCGGCCGGCGAGCTGGCGCGGCGCAATGGAATCGCCGGCGAGGCGCGACGCGAGCCGCTGACGCGGCCGGGACCGATCTGGTCGGAGCGCCGGCAGTGGCAAGGTGACGGAGCGCCGCCGGTGGAACTGGTCACCGTCCACGGCGGCGGCCATCTGCTGTCGCAGCCTGGCTATCGGCCGCCGCGCCTGCTCGGTGCGGCCGACCCGGAGCTGGACGGGCCGGCGGAGATCTGGCGTTTCTTCAGCGCCCTGCAGGCCCCGGCGACTCAGACATCCACGGTGCCGTAGGGGTCGAAGCCGCCCCGTTCGCCCGGATAGCCGCCCGGGTTGGCCACCACCCGGGCGGTGCCGATGCGGTAGTCGAGGGCATCGTGCACGTGACCGTGGATCCACAGGTCGCAACGTTCCACCAGCGCATCCAGGTTCGAGGCGAAGGCCGGTGACAGGCTGTCGCCGACGTACTGCGGCGGAATCGAGCGGGCGCTGGGCGCGTGGTGGGTGACCACCACCGTCGGCCCGGCGAAGGGTTCGTCGAGCTGCTCCGCCAGCCATTGGCTCGACGCGCGGCACAGTTCCTGGCAGTGCGCCGGGGTGAAGGGCGCGGTGAACCAGTCGATGCAGCTGAAGTCCGGCATCAGGCGTCGCGCGCGCTGCAGGGTCAGCTCCAGGTTGGCGTCGCCGTAGAGCTGGAAGTCGGTCCACAGAGTGGCGCCGAGGATGCGCACGCCGTCGAGCACCAGCGCGTCGTTCTCCAGGAAATGGATGTCCAGGGCGCGCGCCAGGTTGCGCATGGCCTGGGTCAGCTCGGGCAGGTCGGCGTTGTAGAACTCGTGATTGCCGGCGACGTAGACCAACGGCGTGTCGGGGAAGGCTTCGCGGGCCCAGTGCAGCCCCTGGAGGTGTTCATGGATGTCGCCAGCCAGCACCACCAGGTCGGCTTCGACCTCGGGCAGCTCGCGGCGACCGCCGAAGTGTTCGTGGTGCAGGTCGGAAAGGACGCGGATGCGCATGGCGGTTCGGGCTCCCTTTTGGCCCCGGCATTGTGCGTCAGCCCTGGCAAGCTTGCCCAGCGCTTGACCTGAGTCATGGCAAGGCCAGCGATCTGAATAATCCCACAAGGTATTCAGGGATAATTAAGCGGAAGCCCCCAGCTTCACGATCGAGACACTGAATGTCCGGGAGGCCGCATGAAACTCGTTTGGATTGTCCTGGCCGCCGTTCTGGCGACCTTCGGCTTGGCGCTGGTCCTCGATCCGCCAGCCACGTTCGACATCTGGGTGCTGCGCAAGCAGGCGATCCTGCTCACCGGCGTGGCCGCCTTCGCCCTGATGTCACTGATCATGCTCCTGGCGGTACGCCCGGTATGGCTGGAGCGGCCGCTGGGCGGGCTCGACCGCATGTATCGCGCGCACAAGTGGGCGGGCATCCTGGCCATCAGCCTGGGCCTGCTGCACTACCTGCTGGAGCTGGGCGGGCCGTTGCTCGCCGAGTTCATCGCCAAGCCGGCGAAAGGGCCGCGGGTGGAGACCTTCCTCGACGTCTTCCGCGGCTCGGCCAAGGAGCTGGGTGAGTGGTCGGCCTGGCTGCTGGCGGCGATGCTGGTGCTGACCCTTTGGCAACGTTTCCCCTATCGCGTGTGGCGCTACGTGCACAAGACGCTGGCGCTGGTCTACCTGGTGCTGGCCTTCCATGCCGTGGTGCTGGCCCCGGCCGGTTACTGGACGCAGCCGGTCGGCTGGCTGGTGGCGCTGTGCGCGGCGCTGGGTTCGGCCTGCGCGCTGATCGCCCTGAGCGGGCGCATCGGCCGGCGGCGCACGCACCGGGGCGTGGTGGTTGCGGTGGCGCGCCCGGACGAGCGCCTGCTGGAAGTCACCTGCCGCCTCGACCGCGCCTGGACGCACAAGGCCGGGCAGTTCGCCTTCCTCACCTGCGAGCGCCTGGAGGGCCAGCACCCGTTCACCATTTCCAGCGCCGATCGCGGCAACGGCGAAGTGCGCTTCAGCATCAAGGCGCTGGGCGACTACACGCGGCGCCTGCAAACCAGCCTGGCGGTCGGCGACCCGGTGAAGGTCGAGGGCCCCTACGGCTGCTTTGACTTCCGCCGGGGTGGCGGGCGCCAGGTGTGGATCGCCGGCGGCATCGGCATCACGCCCTTCCTGGCCTGGCTGGAAGCACTGCAGCGGCATCCGGCCGACGCGCCCGAGGTGGAACTGCACTACTGCGTGCGCAGCCCGGCGGACGCCATCTACGCCGGCCACCTGCGCGATCTGTGCGATGCCCTGCCGAGCGTGACGCTCAAGGTCCACTACAGCGCCGAGGAAGGCTACCTGCGCGGCGACGACCTGGGCATGGCCCCGGACGCCCGTGGCCGCTGGCCGAGCCTGTGGTTCTGCGGCCCGCAGGGCCTGGCCGACCTGCTGCGCCGCGACCTCGGCCGGCGCGGCATGCCTTCGGGCAACTTCCACCAGGAAGCCTTCCGCATGCGCTGAGGGCTCAGAAGCCCTCGATGCCGGCGGCGCCGAGTTGAGAGCCCAGGCGCCGCACCTCGGCGTCGCTGAAGAAGGCTTCAAGCTGTCGGGCGCGGCTCGGGCCGATTCCCGGTAGCTGACGCCAGTCGATGGCGCGCCGGGCGCTCAGTTCGGCCCAGCGCTCGTTGGCCGGAAAGCTGTCGGCGTAAGGCGTGCCAAGGGCGCTTAGCCAGTGCGCGAAAGGGCGCGTCCGGGCCAGTCGGAACTGCTCGTGCAACGCGTCGGCGCTGCGTTCGGCGAAGCCGGGCAGACGGCGCAGGTCGTCCGCCGGTAATTCCAGCCAGTCCAGCAGACCTTCCAGCCGCCGCGCCTCAAGCAGGGTTCGCCACACGCCCGGACCGACGCCACGCAGCGCCAGGCCCTGGTCGCCGCCCAGCCAGGCGAGGCGGGCGAGGAACTGTTCCTCGCAACCGGGCGTGGCCCGCCAGCAACTGAGCGGGTGATGAAGTCCTGCGGCTGGCGCC
Organism: Pseudomonas citronellolis; assembly: GCF_029335315.1. Classification (GTDB taxonomy): domain Bacteria; phylum Pseudomonadota; class Gammaproteobacteria; order Pseudomonadales; family Pseudomonadaceae; genus Pseudomonas; species Pseudomonas citronellolis_A. The sequence goes on along the minus strand of NZ_JARJLT010000370.1, from coordinate 48,728 downwards.
TGCACCACGAGGCGTTGTGGCGAGCGCCAGACCACACCTTCCACCCGCGGGATGGTCAGGCCGGCGAGGGCGACGGCCACCTGGTCGCCGGGGCGGATGTCCAGCTCGCGCCAGCGTTGCAGCGAACCCAGGCCAACCTGGGCGATGCGCCGCTCGTCCAGTTCCACCGGCCGCAGTTGCAGGACCGGCGTCACCCGGCCGGTGCGGCCGACGCGGAAGTCCACCGCGCGTACCTCGGCCAGCGCCTGCCGGTAGGGGTATTTCCAGGCCAGCGCCCAACTGGCGCCGCCGGCCTGCCAGGCATGGGGCGGCGGTCGGCGACCCTGGCGGATGACAATGCCGTCGGTGGCGAAGGGCAGGGCGCTGCGATACCAGTGTTCGCGAAGCCGGCGGACATCCTCGAAGCCGCGCGCCGCCTGGGTCAGCTCGACGCTGTCGACGAAGCCCAGTTCGCGCAGGCGTTGCAGGCGCCCCGGCATGTCCCGTGGGCCGTCGGGCAGCTCCCAGACGAACAGGCCCACTTGCGCGGCGTCCGCGCCGGGGTCGTCGCGCGCCATTACCCCGGCCACCTTGCCGCGCGCGCCCAGGCCGCCGCGCTGCGCCTGCACGTGGCCCGGCAGGCGCCAGTACAGCTCGCCCTGCAGGACCACCCGGCCGGCGTCCGCCAGGCGCCGGGGAATGCCGGGCAGGCGGCGGGCGTTGCGCGTCCAGTCCTGGCCGTTCAGGCCGTTGCCACGGCTGATCGCCTGGCGCAACGCGCCGGCTTCGTAGATCAGGGTGACGGCGACGCCATCGACCTTGGGTTGTACCCACAGGTCGTCGCGGCCGGCCAGCCAACGGCGCGCCGCCTCGCTGTCGGCGGCCTTGTCCAGGCCGGTATGGGCCTGGGGATGACGCAGCTGGCCGGCGGCACCGCGCAGTGGATCGGCTGGCGCCTCGGCGAGCTGTGGATAACACCCTTGCCACTCCCCGAGGCGCTGCCGGGCCTGGTCGTAGAGTTCGTCGGCGAGCGGGCTTTCGCCGCGCAGGTGGTAGGCCTGGTCCCAGGCTTCCAGTTGCTGGCGCAGGCCCAGCAGTTCTTCGCGGGCGCGTTGTTCGGGCCAGTCGGGGCAGGCCGTGGCGAGGGCGGGGAGCAGCAACAGGGCTGCGGCGAGCGAGGCGTGCATCGGCGGGCTTCCTTGCGCCTGAAGGGGGTTCCAGGCTAGGTGCGCCGAGACGATGAAGGGGCCGGCCCGGGTGTGGGAGGCTTCCGGAATGGCCGAATCGTCGATTGAATAGCCGTTCGTGGTTATCCGCCCCACGAAAAGAAAAAGCCCCGCAGGTGCGGGGCTTTTTCGTCGGGCGGACCTTACAGGCCGGCGGCGTCACGCAGGGCGGCGGCCTTGTCGGTGCGCTCCCAGGTGAAGGCGGTGAAGGTGTCGCCGTCGTAGGTCAGCTCGAACGGGTTGCGGCCGAAGTGACCGTAGGCCGCGGTGGGCTGGTACATCGGGTGCAGCAGGTCGAGCATCTTGGTGATGGCGTACGGGCGCAGGTCGAAGTGCTCGCGAACCAGCTGGATGATCTTGTCATCGCTGATCTTGCCGGTGCCGAAGGTGTTGATCGAGATGGAGGTCGGCTGGGCCACGCCGATGGCGTAGGACACCTGGATCTCGCAACGCTCGGCCAGGCCCGCGGCGACGATGTTCTTGGCCACGTAGCGGCCGGCGTAGGCGGCGGAACGGTCGACCTTGGACGGGTCCTTGCCGGAGAAGGCGCCGCCGCCGTGACGGGCCATGCCGCCGTAGGAGTCGACGATGATCTTGCGCCCGGTCAGGCCGCAGTCGCCCACCGGGCCACCGATGACGAAGTTGCCGGTCGGGTTGATGTGGAACTGGGTGTCCTTGTGCAGCAGCTCGGCCGGCAGCACCTGCTTGATGATCAGCTCCATCACGCCTTCACGCAGGTCCTTGTAGGACACTTCCGGGTTGTGCTGGGTGGACAGCACGATGGCGTCGATGCCGACCACCTTGCCACCTTCGTAGCGGCAGGTGACCTGGGACTTGGCGTCCGGGCGCAGCCACGGCAGCAGGCCGGACTTGCGCGCTTCGGCCTGGCGCTCGACCAGGCGGTGGGAGAAGCAGATCGGCGCCGGCATCAGCACGTCGGTTTCGTTGCTGGCGTAGCCGAACATCAGGCCCTGGTCGCCGGCGCCCTGGTCTTCCGGCTTGGCGCGGTCGACGCCCTGGTTGATGTCCACGGACTGCTTGCCGATGATGTTCAGCACGCCGCAGGTGGCGCCGTCGAAGCCGACGTCGGAGCTGTTGTAGCCGATGTCGATGATGACCTTGCGCACCAGCTCTTCCAGGTCGACCCAGGCGGAGGTGGTGACTTCACCGGCGATGATCGCGACGCCGGTCTTCACCAGGGTCTCGCAGGCCACGCGGGCGTATTTGTCCTTGGCGATGATGGCGTCCAGCACCGCATCGGAGATCTGGTCGGCGATCTTGTCGGGATGGCCTTCGGATACGGATTCGGAGGTGAAAACAGAGTATTCGCTCATCTAACGGTTCCCATTCTTTACCGGTGGGTGAGGACGCTTCGCGAATCCGGCTTGGCGAAATGCCGCACCTGGATCTGAAAGCCATTTCGTAAACCAATGTACAAACTTTCGCCGGGAGCGAGCCCCGCGGCGTCGGCCCAACGGGCCAGGTCTTCCTGTTCGAACCCCAGCCAGAGATCCCCGCAGGCTTCGCGGGCCCAACTCTGGTCGTGGCTGCACAGTTCGGTCACCAGCAGGCTGCCGCCGTCCTTCACCAGGCGCGCCAGCTGGCGCATGGCCTCGGCCGGCGCGGCGAAATGGTGCAGGACCATGTTCAGCACCACGCAGTCGGCCGCTTCGGCGGCGTCCTGCAGGGCGTCGCCAAGGTCCAGGCGGACGTTCGTCAGCCCGGCTTCCAGGCAGCGCCGGCGGGCCAGGTCGAGCATGGCCACGCTGTTGTCCAGCGCGGTCACCCGCGCGAAACGCCGGGCCAGCTCGGGGAGGAATCCACCGTCGCCGGGGCCGACTTCCAGCGCCGTGGCGCCGGGGGCGAAACTCAGCGCGTCGAGCAGTGCCAGCACGCTCTCGCGGTATTGCGGCAGTCCCGCGATCAGGTCCTGCGTGGCCTGGAACTTCTCCGCGCTGCGCGCGAAGTAGTCGCGGCTGACGGTGGCGCGCTGGGCGTGCACCGCGTCGACGCGGGCGGCGACCTCGACCGGCAGGTCCAGCTCGTCCACTTCCGCCAGCAGCGCGCCGTGCAACTGGCCGCCCAGGCTGTCGGCCTGGGGCAGGGCGCGGCGGTAGAAGATCGCGTTGCCTTCGCGGCGGGTCGCCACCAGCCCGGCCTGGGCCAGCACCTTGAGGTGGTGGCTCATGCCCGACTGACGAATGGCGAAGATCTGTGCCAGCTCCAGCACGCCGAACGAATCGTTCGCCAGCACCCGCAGCACGTTCAGCCGCAGCGGGTCGCCGCCGGCCTTGCACAGGGCGGCCAGCTCGTCGCAGGCGTCGTGGCGGATCTGGGGCAGGCGCAGGTTCATAGGTGGCCGAGTCTAGACATTGCGTCCGGAGCCGGCAACAGCTGTATCAAAAAGTTTTGATATTGCCCGACGGATAGCCTCCGCCACGGACGCCACCGCTTGCCCGCCCGGGTGCCGGGGAATCGCGCTCGCGCCTGCAGCTTGTCGATCGTCATTGCCCCGCGGTGGCCGGCTGGGCGAAAATGGTCGCCTTTTTTCATCCCCTTCGTTCATTCGAAGCAGCCCCCGCAGGAGATTCAGCGATGCCCAGCCGTCGTGAGCGAGCCAATGCCATCCGTGCACTGAGCATGGATGCCGTGCAGAAAGCCAACAGCGGCCACCCCGGCGCCCCCATGGGGATGGCGGACATCGCCGAAGTGCTGTGGCGCGACTACCTGAAGCACAACCCGAGCAACCCGCAGTGGGCCGACCGCGACCGCTTCGTGCTGTCCAACGGCCACGGCTCGATGCTGATCTACTCGCTGCTGCACCTGACCGGCTACGACCTGGGCATCGAGGACCTGAAGAACTTCCGCCAGCTGAACTCGCGCACCCCGGGCCACCCGGAGTACGGCTACACCGCCGGCGTCGAGACCACCACCGGCCCGCTCGGCCAGGGCATCGCCAACGCCGTGGGCATGGCCCTGGCGGAGAAGGTGCTGGCCGCGCAGTTCAACCGCGAAGGTCACGCCGTGGTCGACCACTTCACCTACGCTTTCCTCGGTGATGGCTGCATGATGGAAGGCATTTCCCACGAAGTCGCCTCCCTGGCCGGCACCCTGCGCCTGAACAAGCTGATCGCCTTCTACGACGACAACGGCATCTCCATCGACGGCGAAGTCCACGGCTGGTTCACCGACGACACCCCGAAGCGCTTCGAAGCCTACGGCTGGCAGGTGATCCGCAACGTCGACGGGCATGACGCCGACGAGATCAAGACCGCCATCGACACCGCGCGCAAGAGCGACGCGCCGACCCTGATCTGCTGCAAGACCATCATCGGCTTCGGCTCGCCGAACAAGCAGGGCAAGGAAGAGAGCCACGGCGCTGCCCTGGGCGTCGACGAAGTGGCCGCCACCCGCGCCGCGCTGGGCTGGAAGCACGCACCCTTCGAAATCCCCGCCGACATCTACGCCGAGTGGAGCGCCAAGGAAACCGGCGCCAGCCGCGAGGCCGAGTGGAACAAGCGCTTCGCCGCCTACGAGGCCGCCCACCCGCAACTGGCCGCCGAGTTCAAGCGCCGCGTCGCCGGCGAGCTGCCGGCCGACTTCGCCGAGAAGGCCGCCGCCTATGTCGCCGACGTCGTCGCCAAGGGCGAGACCATCGCCAGCCGCAAGGCCAGCCAGAACACGCTGAACGCCTTCGGCCCGCTGCTGCCGGAACTGCTGGGTGGCTCCGCCGACCTGGCCGGTTCCAACCTGACCCTGTGGAAGGGCTGCAAGGGCGTGACCCCGGAGGACGCCTCGGGCAACTACGTGTTCTACGGCGTGCGCGAGTTCGGCATGAGCGCCATCATGAACGGCGTGGCCCTGCACGGCGGTTTCATCCCCTACGGCGCGACCTTCCTGATCTTCATGGAATACGCTCGCAACGCGGTGCGCATGTCCGCCCTGATGAAGCAACGCGTGCTCTACGTGTTCACCCATGACTCCATCGGCCTGGGCGAGGACGGTCCGACCCACCAGCCGATCGAGCAGCTGGCCAGCCTGCGCCTGACCCCGAACCTGGACACCTGGCGCCCGGCCGACGCGGTCGAGTCGGCGATTGCCTGGAAGTACTCGATCGAACGCAACGACGGCCCGTCGGCGCTGATCTTCAGCCGCCAGAACCTGCCGCACCAGGCGCGCGACGCCGAGCAGCTGGCCAACGTCGCCCGTGGCGGCTACGTGCTCAAGGACTGCGCCGGCGAGCCGGAACTGATCCTGATCGCCACCGGCTCGGAAGTCGGCCTGGCCGTGCAGGCCTACGACAAGCTGAGCGCCGAAGGCCGCCAGGTGCGCGTGGTTTCCATGCCGTCCACCAGCGTCTTCGAGCAGCAGGACGCCGGCTACAAGCAGAGCGTGCTGCCGGTGCAGGTCGGCGCGCGTATCGCCATCGAAGCCGCCCACGCCGACTACTGGTACAAGTATGTGGGCCTGGAAGGCCGCGTGATCGGCATGACCACCTTCGGCGAGTCGGCCCCGGCCCCGGCGCTGTTCGAGCACTTCGGCTTCACCGTCGACAACGTGCTGGAAGTGGCCGCCGAGCTGCTCGACGCCTGAACAGGCTCTTCGTAGGAGCGAGCTTGCTCGCGAACATTCGGGTTCGCTTCGCGAGCAAGCTCGCTCCTGCATGGTCCGGCTCCAAGGGATAACAATGTCCAAGCGCCCTTACCGTGTCGCCCTCAATGGCTATGGCCGCATTGGCCGTTGCGTGTTCCGTGCCCTCCACGAGCGCGGTGCCAGCGCCGGCTTTTCCATCGTCGCGCTGAACGATTTGGCCGACCTGCCGAGCCTGGAATACCTGACCCGTTTCGACTCCACCCACGGCCGCTTCCCCGGCGAGGTGAGCGTGGCCGATGGCTGCCTGCACGTCGGCGGCGACTGCGTGAAGGTGCTGCGCCAGGCCGAGCCCGAGGCGATCGACTGGGCGGCGCTGGACATCGACCTGGTGCTGGAATGCTCCGGGGTCTACCACAGCCGTGCCGATGGCGAGCGCTTCCTCGCCGCCGGCGCGCCGCGCGTGCTGTTCTCGCAGCCGATGGCCAGCGAGGCGGACATCGACGCCACCGTGGTCTTCGGCATCAACCAGCAGCAGCTCAGTGGCGCCGAGAGGCTGGTCTCTAACGCCTCCTGCACCACCAACTGCAGCGTGCCGCTGCTCAAGCTGCTGAACGAGGCGGTGGGCATCGAGTACGTGTCGATCACCACCATCCACTCGGCGATGAACGACCAGCCGGTGATCGACGCCTACCACCACGAGGACCTGCGCCGCACGCGCTCGGCCTTCCAGTCGGTGATTCCGGTTTCCACGGGGCTCGCGCGCGGTATCGAACGCCTGCTGCCGGAACTTGCCGGGCGCATCCAGGCCAAAGCCATTCGGGTGCCGACGGTGAACGTCTCGGCGCTGGATATCACCCTGCAGGTTTCCCGCGACACCACCGCCACGGAAATCAACCGGGTGCTGCGCGAGGCCGCCACCAGCGGGCCGCTGAAAGGTCTGCTGGATTACACCGAATTGCCCCACGCCAGTTGTGATTTCAACCATGACCCGCACTCGGCGATAGTCGACGGCAGCCAGACCCGGGTTTCCGGCCCGCGCCTGGTGAACCTGCTGGCCTGGTTCGACAACGAGTGGGGCTTCGCCAACCGTATGCTCGACACCGCGGGGCATTTCCTGCGGGTCGCCGCCAGTGAACGTTAAACAAACAGCCCAGACAGGACTGATGTCATGACCGTTTTGAAAATGACCGACCTCGACCTCCAAGGTAAGCGCGTGCTGATCCGCGAGGACCTCAACGTGCCGGTGAAGGACGGCGTGGTGAAGAGCGACGCGCGCATCCTGGCCGCGCTGCCCACCATCAAGCTGGCCCTGGAGAAGGGCGCGGCGCTGATGGTCTGCTCGCACCTGGGCCGCCCGACCGAGGGCGAGTTCTCCGAGGAGAACAGCCTGCAGCCGGTCGCCGCCTACCTGAGCAAGGCGCTGGGTCGTGACGTGCCGCTGGTGCGCGACTATCTTGACGGCGTCGAGGTCAAGCCGGGCGAGCTGGTGCTGTTCGAGAACGTACGCTTCAACAAGGGCGAGAAGAAGAACGCCGACGAGCTGGCGCAGAAGTACGCCGCGCTGTGCGACGTCTTCGTCATGGACGCCTTCGGCACCGCCCACCGCGCCGAGGGCTCGACCCACGGCGTGGCCAAGTTCGCCAAGGTCGCCGCGGCCGGCCCGCTGCTGGCTGCCGAGCTGGACGCGCTGGGCAAGGCCCTGGGCAACCCGGCCCGCCCGATGGCGGCGATCGTCGCCGGCTCCAAGGTGTCGACCAAGCTCGACGTGCTCAATAGCCTGGCGCAGATCTGCGACCAACTGATCGTCGGCGGCGGCATCGCCAATACCTTCCTCGCCGCGGCCGGCTACAAGGTCGGCAAGTCGCTGTACGAAGCCGACCTGGTCGACACCGCCAAGGCCATCGCGGCCAAGGTCAGCGTGCCGCTGCCGGTCGACGTGGTGGTCGCCAAGGAGTTCGCCGAAAGCGCCGTCGCGACCATCAAGGCCATCGCCGACGTCGCCGATGACGACATGATCCTCGACATCGGCCCGCAGACCGCCGCGCAATTCGCCGAACTGCTGAAATCCTCGAAGACCATCCTGTGGAATGGCCCGGTGGGCGTCTTCGAGTTCGACCAGTTCGGTGAAGGCACCAAGACCCTGGCCAAGGCCATCGCCGAAAGCCCGGCATTCTCCATCGCCGGTGGCGGCGACACCCTCGCGGCCATCGACAAATACGGTATCGGCGAGCAGATTTCCTACATCTCCACCGGTGGCGGCGCCTTCCTCGAGTTCGTCGAGGGCAAGGTCCTGCCGGCGGTCGAAGTGCTGGAGCAGCGCGCCAAGCAGTGAGGCCGCGGGCGATTTGGGGCAAACCTCTCGCCGGTTTCGTGGGTCACAACCCAGGGAACCGGAAGAAAGGAGAGCAAGCATGCCCCATGTCGCCCCTGGTCTTGCGATTTGCCTGATACTGGCCGGATGCAGCGCTGGCGGGGATCGCCCCGCTACCTGCGAGATGGTCAGCCCGCCCGCGGTGATGGTCCCGAGCGACCAGAACCGCGAGCGAGTGGAGAGCCTGAGCACCGGCGATCCGACCCCTGCCGATAAACCGGTGGACTGCCCTTGAACAGCGGGGCGCCGGCGCGGGGCTGAATGGAGTTGCGGCATTGCCGCCGAGAGGGAGAATTGCCCGATGAAGCGTTATCTCGCCCTGGCCCTGTGCGCCTCGCTGGCCGGTTGCTCCAGCCATCCCGCCGGCAGCGGCGCGGGTTCCGCCAAGGCCGGCGGCTGGAACCACTGGACCTGCGACAGCGGCGCGGTGGTGATCTGGCGCTACGTCGAGGGCACCCGTTCGTCGGTGCTGGACCTGCGCCTGGGTGAGGACGACGTTGTCCACCACCTGGAGGAGGAACCCGGCGGCTCCGGCGCTTTCTATAGCGACGGGCTGGTCGGCTTCAGCGTTACCGGCGACCAGGGGCTGATCTACTGGGTGGAAAGCAACGACCTGATCGGCCGCGGCTGCCGCGCACGCTAGCACCGCGCGGCGTAACAGACTTGAATGCGGCCTGTCCCTGCGGCAGGCTGTCGAACCATAGAACGAGCCCAACTTCCTGGGAGAAGTGAAAACATGGCACTCATCAGCATGCGCCAAATGCTGGACCACGCCGCCGAGTTCGGCTACGGCGTCCCGGCTTTCAACGTCAACAACCTCGAGCAGATGCGCGCCATCATGGAAGCGGCCGACAAGACCGACTCCCCGGTGATCGTGCAGGCTTCGGCTGGCGCCCGCAAATACGCCGGCGCGCCCTTCCTGCGCCACCTGATCCTGGCGGCCATCGAAGAATTCCCGCACATCCCGGTGTGCATGCACCAGGACCACGGCACCAGCCCTGACGTCTGCCAGCGCTCCATCCAGCTGGGCTTCAGCTCGGTGATGATGGACGGCTCGCTGAAGGAAGATGGCAAGACCCCGGCCGACTACGACTACAACGTCCGCGTGACCCAGCAGACCGTGGCGTTCGCCCACGCCTGCGGCGTGTCCGTGGAAGGCGAGCTGGGCTGCCTGGGCTCCCTGGAAACCGGCATGGCCGGCGAGGAAGATGGCGTCGGCGCCGAAGGCGTGCTGGACCACAGTCAACTGCTGACCGACCCGGAAGAGGCCGCCGACTTCGTCAAGAAAACCAAGGTCGACGCCCTGGCCATCGCCATCGGCACCAGTCACGGCGCCTACAAGTTCACCAAGCCGCCGACCGGCGACATCCTCGCCATCGATCGCATCAAGGCGATCCATGCGCGCATTCCCGGCACCCACCTGGTGATGCACGGCTCGTCCTCGGTACCGCAGGACTGGCTGGCGATCATCAACGAATTCGGCGGCGAAATCCCGGAAACCTACGGCGTTCCGGTCGAGGAAATCGTCGAAGGCATCAAGTACGGCGTACGCAAGGTCAACATCGACACCGACCTGCGCCTGGCCTCCACCGGTGCCATCCGTCGCTTCCTGGCGCAGAACAAGAGCGAGTTCGACCCGCGCAAGTACTTCGCCAAGACCATCGAAGCCATGCGCGACGTGTGCATCGCCCGCTACGAAGCCTTCGGTACCGCCGGCCACGCCTCCAAGATCAAGCCGATCTCCCTGGAAGGCATGTTCCAGCGCTACGCCAAGGGCGAGCTGGAGCCGAAGGTCAACTGACCTGGCGCCACCTCTGAAGAGCCCCGCCCCGGCGGGGCTCTTTCGTATCCACGGAGCGAGAAACCGCCATGTCGCGTTGGCTGATTCCCCTGCTGATGGCCCTGCTCGCCGGTTGCGCGGCGCAGCCGCCGAGCCCGCCCGCGCCCGGCGAGGCCCCTGCGCCACGAGCGCCGCTGGTGAGCCTGCCGGTGGATGCGCAGAACTGCCTCAGCCACACCGAATGCACGCTGAAGACCTCGCGCTCGCTGCTGTTCGTCTTCGACTACGCCGAGGCCGGTGCGCCGCTGGTGGTCAGCGAAGGTCGCCTGCTGACGACGCCGGAAAAGGCGTCGAGCAAGGGTTGGCCGGCCTTGCGCATCCAGCTCGCCGAGCCTGACGGCGGGCGTTTCGAGTTCCACAGCCAGTGCCGGCAGAAGCGCTGCAAGATCAGCGACGCCCGGTTGCTCGCCTGCTACCGCGACTACCTTGACGGCAAGGCCTGCCGCCTGCGCTGAGTGTGCTATACCGGAGGGCGATCCCGTCTCGGAGAGCCGTACCATGGACAGCGTTCACGCCAGCGCCCAGCAGGGCTTCGGCCAGGAAGCCCAGACCTACGCCCACGGGCGTCCCGACTATCCCGACGAGCTGCTCGGCTGGCTCGACGGCAACCTGCACATCAACGCCGCCAGCCAGGTGGCCGACCTCGGTGCGGGCACCGGCAAGTTCACCCGCCTGTTGTTGCGTACCGGCGCCGAGGTCGCCGCGGTCGAGCCGGTAGCGGCGATGCGCGAGCGACTGCGTGACGAACTGCCGGGCGTGCGTGTGCTGGAAGGCACCGCCCAAGGCATCCCGCTGGCCGACGCCAGCCTCGACGCCGTGCTCTGCGCCCAGGCGTTCCACTGGTTCGCTACCCCGGCGGCGCTGCGCGAGATCCACCGCGTACTGCGCCCGCGCGGTCATCTGGGGCTGGTCTGGAACGTGCGCGACGAGCGCGTCGACTGGGTCGCCGAGCTGACGCACATAGTCGCGCCCTACGAGGGCAGCACGCCGCGCTTCCATACCGGCGAATGGCGCCGCGCCTTTGCCGGTGCGCCCTTCGGCCCGCTGCAGCTGCGCGAGTTCAGCTACCGGCATGTCGGCCCGCCGGAACAGGTGATCATCGCGCGCACCCTGTCGATCAGCTTCATCGCGGCGCTGCCGGCGGAGCAGAAGGCGCGGGTCGAGCAGCGTCTGCAGGAACTGATCGCCACCCACCCGACGCTCAAGGGTCAGGCCGAGGTGGCCTTCCCCTATCGCACCGAGGCCTATTCGGCGGCGGTGCTGGACTGAGCCATGCCCCGGGGCGCGCGGATCGGCTAGACTGCGCGCCCCCGTTCGCGATCCTTCCGCCATGCAACCGCTTCGTTACCTCCAGGCCTACCCGCAGCAGCTGCAGGAGCAGATCCGCCAGTTGATCGCCGAGCAGCGCCTGGGCGACTACCTGCAGCGCCGCTACCCCGGGCGCCACGAGGTGCAGAGCGACAAGGCGCTGTACGCCTACGCCATGCAGCTCAAACAGGAGCACATGCGCAACGCTCCGGCGGTGGACAAGGTGCTCTACGACAGCAAGCTGGATGTGGTGCAGCGCGCCCTCGGGCTGAACACGGCGATCTCGCGGGTGCAGGGCGGCAAGCTGAAGGCGAAGAAGGAGATCCGCGTGGCGTCGCTGTTCAAGGAGGCGGCGCCGGAGTTCCTCAAGATGATCCTGGTGCACGAACTGGCGCACCTGCGCGAGCGTGATCACAACAAGGCGTTCTACCAGCTGTGCGAATACATGCTGCCGGGCTACCACCAGCTGGAATTCGACCTGCGGGTGTACCTGACCTGGCGCGAGCTGGGCTGAGCGCGCAGCGCTGAAGGGGTTGCCGCGGGAAGCGCCCGGCAATCGGATGGGGTCGATCGCGCAGGCGCTTCTCTCCGCCGCGTTTCCAGACTAATCAAATACTTGGCGTATTGCCATTAGTCTTTACAGAGTTTTCACACAGAAACTGAAAGCCCCTCTGGTGAGGGGCTTTCAGGGTCAGAACAGGTCCATCGGTGTGCCTTCGTCCGCCGGCAAGGGCGTGCCCGGCGTGCCACCGCTACCCAGCTCGCTCATCGGCGGCGGGGTGTCCTCGCTCTTGAACAGCTCGAAGTAGGCGCCCGGCGTGCCCGGCGGCGCGGCGCGACCGCTGACCGGGTCGATGCGCAGGCTGACCAGCCCGGCCGGCTCGGGCAGGGTGTGCGAAGGCTTGTCCTTGAGCGCCGCGCCCATGTAGCGCATCCAGATCGGCAGCGCCACGTTGCCGCCGAACTCGCGGCGACCGAGGCTTTCCGGCTGGTCGAAGCCGACCCAGACGGTGGTCATGTAGTCGGCGTTGAAGCCGGAGAACCAGGCGTCCTTGGAGTCGTTGGTGGTGCCGGTCTTGCCCGCCAGGTCGTCGCGCTTGAGCGCCAGGGCGCGGCGACCGGTGCCGCGCTTGATCACGTCCTGCAGCATGCTGGTCATGATGTACGCGGTGCGGGCGTCGATGATGCGCTCGGCCGGGGTCGGTTCGAAGGTGGTTCTGGCGTGGGCCGGATCGTCGTCCGCGGCAACCGGGGCGGCCGCCGGCTGGGCGGTGGCGTCCTTGTTGGCGAGCTGGGCGTCATCCTGCACCGGCACGCTGGGCGGGGTGGCCTGGTACAGCAGCTGGCCGTCGCGGCTCTCGATGCGGTCGACCACGTAGGGGCTGATCTTGTAGCCGCCGTTGGCGAAGGTGCTCCACGCGCCGGCGATCTCCATCGGCGTCAGGGTCGCGGTGCCCAGCGCCATGGACAGGTTCGGCGGCAGTTCCTGGACATCGAAGCCGAAGCGGCTGATGTACTGGCGCGCGCGCTCCACGCCGAGGGCCTGCAGGGTGCGGATCGAGACCATGTTGCGCGACTTGTACAGCGCCTCGCGCAGCGGGATCGGGCCGAGGAAGGTGTTGGTGTCGTTCTTCGGCCGCCAGACCTTGTCCAGGTACTCGTCGACGAACACGATGGGCGCGTCGTTGACCAGGCTGGCGGCGGTGAAGCCGTTGTCCAGCGCGCAGCTGTAGATGAACGGCTTGAAGCTCGAGCCGGGCTGGCGCTTGGCCTGGGTGGCGCGGTTGTAGCTGCTCTGCTCGAAGGAGAAGCCGCCGACCAGGGCCATGATGGCGCCGTTGTCGGGGTTCAGCGAGACCAGTGCGCTCTGCGCCGCCGGCACCTGGCTCAGGCGCAGGGCGCCGTCGTCCTTGCGCTGCACGCGGATCACGTCGCCGGCGTGGAGCACGTCGCCGGGCTGGCGCGGCGCCGGCCCCATGCTGTTGCTGCTGAGGAAGGGGCGGGCCCACTTCATGTCGTCCCAGCCGATGGTCTCTTCCTTGCCGTCGCGCAGCACCACCATGACGCCGCTCTTCTCGACGCTGGTGACGATGGCCGGTTCCAGGCCGCCGATCGGGCGCTGCTGGGTCACGGCGATGCGCCAGGCGTCCAGGCCCTTGCCCGGCAGGCGCGCCTCGGGGCCGCGGTAGCCGTGGCGCTGGTCGTATTCCTGGAGGCCGTCGCGCAGGGCGCTGTTGGCGTTCTCCTGGAGATCGCTGCGCACCGTGGTGTAGACCCGATAGCCTTCGGTGTAGGCGTTGCTGCCGAAGCGGCCGACCAACTCGGCGCGAGCCATCTCGGCGATGTAGGGGGCGGCGAGTTCCGGGCTGGCGACGTGGTACGACGCGCCCACCGGCTCGGCGATGGCGGCCTGGTAGCGGGCCTGGTCGATGAAGCCGAGCTTGGTCATCCGCTCGAGAATCCAGTTGCGCCGCTCCATGCTGCGGGTGGCGTTGGCCAGCGGGTTGTAGCGCGAGGGCGCCTTGGGCAGGCCGGCGATCATCGCCATCTGCGCCAGGCTCAGCTCCTTGATCGACTTGCCGTAGTAGACCTGCGCCGCGGCCTCGATGCCGTAGGCGCGGTTGCCCAGGTAGATCTTGTTGACGTACAGCTCGAGGATCTCGTCCTTGGTCAGGGAGCGCTCGATCTGCAGGGCCAGGAGGATCTCGGTGATCTTGCGCGAGAAGCTGCGCTCGTTGGTGAGGAAGTAGTTCTTCGCCACCTGCATGGTGATGGTGCTACCACCGGTCTGGATGTGCCCGGTCGACAATAATTGCGCGGCAGCGCGCATCAGGCTCTTCACGTCCACGCCATAATGGTTGGCGAAATTGTCGTCCTCGGCGGACAGCAACGCGTGGATGAAATCCGGGGGGATTTCCGCGAAGCGAATGGGCGTCCGGCGCATCTCGCCGAACTCTGCTATCAATTTGTTATCACTGCTGTAGACCCGGAGCGGAATCTGCAGCTGCACGTTGCGCAGGGCGTCGACCGAAGGCAGGCTGGGGCTGAGATACAGGTAGGCGCCACTTAAACCGAGTAGCACTCCACAAAAAATGGTGACGCAAGTCCACCACAGAAACTTCAGCAGGCGCATTGGAAGGTCTTGGATTTCCAGAGAAAAGAAAGAGTTAAACGAAAGGCGCGGTAAAAAGGGAAAAGCTGTTCACATTATAAGCAGTTTTTTTGCCGGCGAGCTATTTGCGCAGGTGTCAAGTCTGGTATCTAATGTCAAAAAACATAAATCGTCCGTAAGTCTCGGATGCTGATAGGAAATCAGTCGTGCTAGGGCTCTTCAACAAGAAAGCGAATACACTGCTGGGGATCGACATCAGTTCGACTTCGGTCAAACTTCTCGAATTGAGCCGCTCGGGCGGGCGCTACAAGGTAGAGGCCTACGCCGTCGAGCCGCTCCCGCCGAACGCGGTGGTCGAGAAAAACATCGCCGAACTGGAGGGGGTCGGCCAGGCGCTGTCGCGGGTGGTCGCCAAGGCGCGCACCGGCGTGAAGACGGCTGCCGTGGCGGTCGCCGGCTCGGCGGTCATCACCAAGACCATCGAGATGGACGGCGGACTTTCCGACGACGAGCTGGAAAACCAGCTGAAGATCGAAGCCGACCAGTACATTCCCTATCCCCTCGAGGAAGTCGCCATCGACTTCGAGGTGCAGGGCGTGTCCTCGCGCAACGCCGAGCGGGTCGACGTCCTGCTGGCGGCTTGCCGCAAGGAGAACGTCGAGGTCCGCGAGGCGGCGCTGGCGCTGGCCGGGATCACCGCCAAGGTGGTCGACGTCGAGGCCTACGCCCTGGAACGCGCCTTCGAGCTGCTCGGTGACCAGCTGGGCGGCAACGCCGACGAGCTGACCGTGGCGGTGGTCGACATCGGCGCCACCATGACCACCCTCAGCGTCCTCCACCACGGCCGCACCATCTATACCCGCGAGCAACTGTTCGGCGGGCGTCAGCTCACGGAAGAAATCCAGCGCCGCTACGGCCTGTCGGTGGAAGAAGCCGGCCTGGCCAAGAAGCAGGGCGGTCTTCCGGATGACTACGACAGCGAAGTCCTGCAACCGTTCAAGGACGCGGTGGTGCAACAGGTTTCCCGTTCCCTGCAGTTCTTCTTCGCCGCCGGCCAGTTCAACGACGTCGACTACATCCTGCTCGCCGGCGGTACGGCGTCGATCCCCGACCTGGACCGGCTGATCCAGCAGAAGATCGGCACTCCGACGCTGGTGGCCAACCCCTTCGCCGACATGGTGCTGAGCAACAAGGTGAATGCGGGAGCGCTGGCCAGTGACGCGCCGGCGCTGATGATTGCCTGCGGTCTGGCGATGAGGAGTTTCGACTGATGGCACGCATCAACCTACTGCCATGGCGCGAGCAGCTGCGCGAGGAGCGCAAGCAGCGCTTCCTGGTCGCACTGGGCGGCGTGCTGCTGGTATCCGGCGCGCTGGTGTTCCTGGGTGACCAGTACTTCAGCTCGGCGATCGAGAACCAGAGCGCGCGCAACGACTTCCTGCGCAAGGAAATCACCGTGCTGGACGCGCGCATCAAGGAGATCAGCGAGCTGAAGACCCGTCGCCAGCAGTTGCTGGAACGGATGAAGATCATTCAGGACCTGCAGGGCAACCGTCCGATCATCGGTCGGGTGTTCGACCAGTTGGCGCGCACCCTGCCCGACGGCGTGTACTTCACCGGGCTGAAGATGACCGGTCACAGCATTTCCATTGCCGGCGCCGCCGAGTCCAACAACCGGGTTTCCAACCTGATGCGCAACCTGGACGCTTCCGACTGGCTGACCGCACCCACCCTCACCGAGGTGAAGGCCGTCACCCAGGGGGCGGTGGACCAGGCCAACACCTTCCAGCTGACCGTGCAGCAGACGCAGCCAGCTGACAAGGCGAAGGAGCAGGACAAGAAGGCAGTCGCGCAAGGAGCCAAGAAATGAGTCTGGCCGAATCCCTGGAAGGCCTGCGCAAGATCGATATCAACGATCTCGACTTCAGCAACGTCGGTTCATGGCCGGCAGCGGTCAAGGTTGTCGCTGGCGCCCTGCTGATGGTCCTGGTCCTGGTGCTTGGCTACCAGTTCCACCTGAGCGACCTGCGCAGCGAACTGGACCAGCGTCGTGCGGAAGAGGATACGCTCAAGCAGCAGTTCGCCACCAAGGCGTTCCAGGCCGCCAACCTGGACGCCTACAAGACCCAGATGAAGGAGATGGAAGAGTCCTTCGGCGCCCTGCTGCGTCAGCTGCCCAGCGATACCGAGGTGCCCGGGCTGCTCGAGGACATCACTCGTACCGGCCTGGGTAGCGGCCTGGAGTTCGAAGAGATCAAGCTGCTGCCGGAAGCGACCCAGCAGTTCTACATCGAGCTGCCGATACAGATCAGCGTGGTCGGTGGCTACCACGACCTGGCGACTTTCGTCAGCGGTGTTTCCAGCCTGCCGCGGATCGTTACCCTGCACGACTTCGAGATCAAGCCCGTGAGTGCGGACAGTACGACCAAGCTGCGCATGACTATCCTGGCAAAGACCTACCGCTATAACGACAGTGGTGTGCAGGCCAAGCCGGCCACCAAGGCGGGGGCGAAGAAATGAAGACTCGCCTGACACTCTGTGCCCTTGTATTGCTGAGCTTGAATGGTTGTGGCTCTGGGGGTGACTTCGCCGATCTACAGGCCTACATGGACGAGGTTCGGGCTCGGCCTAAGGGCGCAATCGAACCGTTGCCGAAATTCCAGCCGTATGAGGCGTTCACCTATAACGCCTCGACCCTGCGCAGCCCCTTCCAGCCGCCGGTGAAAATCGACCTGGCGGTCAAGCAGAAGGGCTCCAAGGTGGTCAAGCCCGACGAGACCCGGGTCAAGCAGTTCCTCGAAGGCTTCAATATCGAGACCTTCGAAATGGTGGGGACCCTGTCCAACCAGGAGGGCACCTTCGCCCTCGTGCGCGGTGCGGGAGGGGTGCACCGCGTGAAAGTCGGGGATTACCTGGGGCGCAACGATGGGAAGATCGTTTCCATCAGCGAAGCCAAGATCGATGTAGTCGAGATCGTTCCTGACGGTGAGGGTGGTTGGCTGGAGCGTCCGCGCAGCCTGACCCTCAAGGAACGCTCCTAAGGGCGGGGATGACCATGAAGAACAAACTGCTGTCTGCACGACGGATACAGACGACGATGAACAGAACTATGACCCGCCTTGGCTTCGCCCTGCTGGCCGGCTTTTTCGCGCCGAGCCTGCTCGCCGCCAACCTGCAGAGCGTCGACGTGGCCTCGTTGCCCGGAGATCGTGTGGAGCTCAAGCTGGGCTTCGACGAGCCGGTGGGCGCGCCGCGCGGCTACACCATCGAGCAACCGGCGCGCATCGCGCTGGACCTGCCGGGTGTGCAGAACAAGCTGGGCAGCAAGAATCGCGAGCTGGGCGTGGGCAACGCGCGCAGCCTGACCGTGGTCGAGGCCAAGGATCGCACCCGGTTGATCATCAATCTGAGCACCCTGGTGCCTTATTCCACGCGTGCCCAGGGCAATAACCTGTTCATCGTGGTGGGCCAGGGTGCCGCCGCGTCGCCGTCGGTAGCTGGTGCGATGCCGGCTGCGGCGCCGAGCTACGCGGCCAGCCCGCGTCCGGCCCAGGCCAAACCGTACATCCCGGCGGGCAAGGCGATTCGCAATATCGACTTCCAGCGTGGTGAGCAGGGCGAAGGCAATGTGGTCATCGACCTGTCCGACCCGAGCGTCAGCCCGGATATCCAGGAGCAAGGTGGCAAGATCCGCCTGGACTTCCCGCGTACCCAGCTGCCGGATAGCCTGCGCGTGCGCCTGGACGTGAAGGACTTCGCCACTCCGGTGCAGTTCGTCAACGCCTCGGCCGCCGGCGACAAGGCCAGCGTGGTCATCGAACCGAGCGGTCTGTACGACTACCTGGTATTCCAGACCGATAACCGCATGACCGTCAGCATCAAGCCGATGACTGCCAGCGATGCCGAGAAGCGCAAGAAGGACACCTTCGCCTACACCGGGGAGAAGCTGTCGCTGAACTTCCAGGACATCGATGTGCGCTCGGTGCTGCAGTTGATCGCCGACTTCACCGACCTCAACCTGGTGGCGTCCGACACCGTGCAGGGCAACATCACCCTGCGCCTGCAGAACGTGCCCTGGGACCAGGCGCTGGATCTGGTGCTGAAGACCAAGGGTCTGGACAAGCGCAAGGTCGGCAACGTGCTGCTGGTGGCGCCGGCCGACGAGATCGCCGCGCGCGAGCGCCAGGAGTTGGAAGCGCAGAAGCAGATCGCCGAACTGGCACCGCTGCGTCGCGAGCTTATCCAGGTGAACTACGCCAAGGCTTCGGATATCGCCAAGCTGTTCCAGTCGGTCACCGGCATCAGCTCCGCGCCGGGCGCCGTCGCGGCTGCGGGTAGTGACAATCGTGGCTCGATCACGGTGGATGATCGCACCAACGCCATCATCGCCTACCAGACCCAGGATCGCCTGGATGAACTGCGCCGTATCGTCTCGCAACTGGACATTCCGGTGCGCCAGGTGATGATCGAAGCGCGCATCGTCGAAGCCAGCGTCGACTACACCAAGGAACTGGGTGTGCAGTGGGGCGGGTCGCTGAACAACCGCGGCAACTTCAACATCTCTGGCGGCACTAATTCCGATGGTACTGGCAACACCTTCGTCGACCTGGGCGTGAGCACCGCGACCCCGACCTCGGGCATCGGTATCGGCTTCGTCACCGACAACACCACCCTGGACCTGCAGCTCAACGCCATGGAGAAGACCGGCAACGGTGAAGTGGTGTCGCAGCCGAAGGTGGTCACCTCGGACAAGGAAACCGCGAAGATCCTGAAGGGTTCGGAGATTCCATACCAGGAGGCCAGCTCCAGCGGCGCCACCTCGGTATCCTTCAAGGAGGCCGCGCTGTCCCTGGAAGTGACCCCGCAGATCACCCCGGACAACCGCATCATCATGCAGGTCAAGGTGAACAAGGACGAGCCGGACTACCAGAACGCGCTGCTCGGCGTTCCGCCGATCAAGAAGAACGAGGTCAACGCCAAGGTACTGGTCAACGACGGCGAAACCATCGTCATCGGTGGGGTGTTCTCCAACACCCAGACCAAGACCACCTCCAAGGTGCCGTTCCTTGGTGACGTGCCGGTCGTCGGCCGCCTGTTCAAGAATGACTATGTGACGGACACCAAGAACGAGCTTCTGGTTTTCCTTACCCCGCGGATCATGAATAATCAGGCCATTGCTATCGATCGTTGATCAATGCCGTGCCCAACCTGATCCTGGTAGGCCCGATGGGGGCTGGAAAGAGCACCATCGGGCGTCTTCTCGCCAAAGAGCTGCATCTCGAATTCAAGGACTCCGACAAGGAGATCGAACAGCGCTGCGGAGCCAACATCCCCTGGATATTCGATGTCGAGGGGGAGGGCGGCTTTCGTGAGCGGGAAACCGCCATGCTCGTCGAGCTTTGCGACGGCGATGGCGTGGTGATCGCCACCGGCGGCGGCGCGGTGATGCGCGAGGCCAATCGCGCCGCGCTGAAGGCTGGCGGCAAGGTGGTCTACCTGCACGCCTCGGTTGACCAGCAGATCGCCCGCACCGCCCGCGACAAGAATCGGCCGCTGCTGCAGAAGCCCAACCCGGGGCAGATCCTGCGTGACCTCATGGCTCTGCGCGATCCGCTCTACCGGGAAGTCGCCGACGTAGTGGTGGAGACCGACGAGCGCCCGCCGCGTATGGTGGTGCTGGAAATACTCGATCGCCTGCGCAGGCTGGAGCGCCATTAAAGGGCGCCCGGTTCTGCGGTATCCTAGTGCCCTTTCCTGCCTGGGGGCTTCATGCGCACACTCACTGTCGATCTCGGCGACCGCAGCTACCCGATCCATATCGGCGAAGGGCTGCTGGACGATCCGCGCCACTTCGCGCCGCACATCCGCGGGCGCCAGGTGGCCATCGTCACCAACGAGACCATCGCACCGCTCTACCTCGGGCGCCTGCAGAAGACGCTGGCCGACTACGCGCAGATCGCCGTGGTCCTGCCCGATGGCGAGGCCTTCAAGCAGTGGGAAACGCTGCAGTTGATCTTCGACGCCCTGCTGCAGGCCCGGCATGACCGCAAGACCACCCTGATCGCCCTCGGCGGCGGGGTGATCGGCGACATGACCGGCTTCGCCGCCGCCTGCTACCAGCGCGGCGTCGACTTCATCCAGGTGCCGACCACACTATTGTCCCAGGTGGACTCCTCGGTTGGCGGCAAGACCGGGATCAACCACCCGCTGGGCAAGAACATGGTGGGCGCCTTCTACCAGCCGCAGGCGGTGGTGATAGACGCGGCCTCGCTGCACACGTTACCGGCCCGCGAGCTGTCGGCCGGCCTGGCCGAGGTGATCAAGTACGGCCTGATCTGCGACGAGCCCTTCCTGGCCTGGCTGGAAGCCCATGTCGAAGCGCTGCTGGCGCTCGATTCCGCCGCCCTCGCTGAAGCCATCGAGCGCTCCTGCGCGGCCAAGGCCCGCGTGGTCGGTGCCGACGAGCGGGAATCCGGCGTGCGCGCCACCCTCAACCTCGGCCATACCTTCGGTCACGCCATCGAGACCCACATGGGCTACGGTGTCTGGCTGCACGGCGAGGCGGTTGGGGCGGGAACCGTGATGGCACTTCAGATGTCGCATCTGTTGGGCTGGCTGAGCGCCGCCGAGCGTGATCGCGGTATCCGCCTGCTGCAGCGGGCGAAGCTGCCGGTCGTGCCGCCGAAGGAAATGCGTGCCGAGGACTTCCTCGAGCACATGGCGGTGGACAAGAAAGTGCTCGACGGCCGTCTGCGCCTGGTGTTGCTCAAAGGGCTGGGGGATGCGGTGGTGACTGCGGACTTCCCTCGTGAAATTCTGGAAGAAACCCTGCGTACTGATTACCAGGCCCTGGTCGATCAGTTGGGAAAACATTGAGGTCCCATGTCCAGCTTGCATGCCGATGAGGCCTTCCTGGCCCACTACCAGTTCAGCCACGACCCCTTCGCTCCCCGGGTGCCTGGCTTCAAGTTCTTCCCGGCACAGCGCAAGCCGGTGCTGGGCCAGCTGCACCACCTGGCGCGCTACAGCCACCTGCTGCTGGCGGTGACCGGCCCCCTGGGCAGCGGCAAGACGCTGCTGCGCCAGGCGCTGGTGGCCAGCACCAACAAGGATGCGGTGTCCAGCGTGGTCATTTCCGGCCGTTCGGCGGCCGACGAGGCGACCCTGATGCGCCAACTGGCCCAGGGCCTGGGCATCACCCAGGTGAGCATCGAGGCGATCCTGGCCAAGGTCGCGCAACTGGCGATCACCGGGCAGGACGTCTACCTGCTGGTCGACGACGCCGAGCAGTTGCGCGATGGCGCCCTTGAAGTGCTCCTGCTGCTGGCGGCTGGCAACAGCGAGGCGCGCCTGCATGTCTTCCTGTTCGGCGAGCCGGCGCTGCTGCCGCGCCTGGAGGCATTGTCCGAAGGCGAAGAGCGCTTCCACGCCATCGAGCTGGCGCCTTATTCCGAAGAAGAGACCCGCGAGTACCTGGGGCAGCGCCTGGAAGGCGCCGGCCAGGGCGGCGAACTGATTTCCGATGATCTGCTGGCCGACATCCACGAACAATCCGGCGGCTGGCCGGGGTCGATCAACCAGGTGGCCCGCGACGCCCTGATCGAGGCGATGCTGGCCGACCGTGGCGGCGCCCGCAAGGCGGCGCCCGGCGCCGGCCTGCGTCTGCCGAAGAAGCACCTGCTGATCCTCGGCGTGGTCGCCATCGGCGTGGTCGCCGCCTGGTTCATGCAGGGCCGTACCAGCAAGCCCGACAGCGCCGCCACCCAGGCTTCCGCGCAGCTGCCGCTGGGCTCCGCCGCGCAGCCGGGCGCCGCCCAGGCGCCGGCTCCGGGTTCCGCGCCCTCGGTCGAGTTCGCTGGCTCCAACCAGCCGGTGCCGCTGCCGCTGGTGGGTGAAGCGCAGCCGGTGATTCGCGAGCCGATGGCCCAGGCTGGCGGTCAGGAAGACGCCGATGAAGGCGCCATGCCTGTGCCGGGCGTGCCGCCGACCGTGACCACCTCGGCCCCGCCGGTTGCCCCGTTGGCCGGCAGGACCGCGCCGCAGCCGCTGAATCCGGTGCCGCCGGCGCCGAGCCTGGCGAGCGCTCCGGCGCAGCCGGTGGTTTCCGCTCCGGTGCCGACCCCGGCTCCGGTGAGCAAGCCAGTGGCCAAGGCCGAGCCGGTGAAGCCCGTCGCCAAGCCTGCCACCAAGGCCGCCGAGACCAAGGTCGTGGCCAAGGCCGCGGCAAGCAAGCCTGCGGCCGCTCCGGCGAAAGCCGCCAGTGCTGGCGGCGCCGGCAGTCAGTGGTATCGTTCGCAGCCGGCGGCGCATTATGCTGTGCAGGTGCTGGGTACCGGCTCCGAAGCCAGCGCCCAGGCGTTCATCCGCCAGCAGGGTGGTGGCGACTACCGCTACTTCCGCAAGACCCTGCAGGGCAAGCCGTTCTACGTGGTGACCTACGGCAGCTTCCCCAGCCGCAGCGCCGCCCAGTCCGCGGTGAAAGGCCTGTCGGCCAAGGTGCAGGCGTCCAAACCGTGGCCGCGCACCTTCGCCAGCATCCAGCAGGAAATCGCCGGCGCGCATTGATCTACATGTTGCGAAATTGAAAGAACCCGCCAGTCACAAGCACGACTGGCGGGTTTTTTCTTTCAGAAATGCGACATCCGCTTTCAGCCTCTCGCCAAAAATTTGTGACCCGCCTTGTACCTATGTACAATGGCCTCCCTTTGCCTGTCGGAAACTTGCCGCTTGAGCGAGAAGCCAGGTGAAGTCGCTGAATTAAAAAAAGTTTTGCCGGTGAGAGTTCCCTATGAAAGCAGGTCTGTACCATCCTGAGACGTTCAAGGATAACTGCGGATTCGGCCTGATCGCCCATATGCAGGGCGAGCCGAGCCATGAGCTTCTGCAAACCGCCATCGAAGCACTGACCTGCATGACCCACCGAGGTGGGATCAACGCGGACGGGAAAACCGGGGACGGCTGCGGGCTGCTGATCCAGAAGCCCGATGAGTTCCTGCGTGCGGTGGCCAAGGCCGAATTCGCGACCGATCTGCCCACCCAGTACGCGGTGGGCATGGTCTTCTTCAACCAGGACCCGGTGAAAGCCGAGGCCGCTCGCGCGAACATGAATCGCGAGATCGAGGCCGAAGGCCTGCAGTTGGTCGGCTGGCGCAAGGTGCCGATCGACACCAGCGTGCTCGGCCGCCTGGCCCTGGAGCGCCTGCCGCAGATCGAGCAGGTGTTCGTCGGCGGCGAAGGGCTGTCCGACCAGGACTTCGCCGTGAAGCTGTTCTGCGCCCGTCGGCGCTCCTCGGTGGCCAACGCCGCCGACGCCGACCACTACGTCTGCAGCTTCTCGCACAAGACCATCATCTATAAGGGCCTGATGATGCCGGCGGACCTCGCCGCCTTCTATCCGGACCTTTCCGACGAGCGCCTGAAGACCGCCATCTGCGTCTTCCACCAGCGCTTCTCCACCAACACCCTGCCGAAGTGGCCGCTGGCCCAGCCGTTCCGCCTGCTGGCGCACAACGGTGAGATCAACACCATCACCGGCAACCGCAACTGGGCCCAGGCCCGGCGCAGCAAGTTCGTCAACGAGTTCATGCCGAACCTCGACGAGCTTGGCCCGCTGGTGAACCGCGTGGGTTCCGACTCCTCGAGCATGGACAACATGCTCGAACTGATGGTCACCGGCGGCATGGACATGTTCCGTGGCCTGCGCATGATCATTCCGCCGGCCTGGCAGAACGTCGAGACCATGGACGCCGACCTGCGCGCGTTCTATGAATTCAACTCGCTGCACATGGAGCCGTGGGACGGTCCCGCCGGCGTCGTGCTGACCGACGGCCGCTACGCCGTCTGCCTGCTCGACCGCAACGGCCTGCGCCCGGCCCGCTGGGTCACCACCAAGAACGGCTACATCACCCTGGCTTCGGAAATCGGCGTCTGGGACTACCAGCCCGAAGACGTGCTGGCCAAGGGCCGGGTCGGCCCGGGGCAGATCCTCGCGGTCGACACCGAGACCGGTCAGCTGCTGCAGACCGAGGACATCGACAACCGCCTGAAGTCGCGCCACCCGTACAAGCAGTGGCTGCGCCAGAGCGCGCTGCGCATCCAGGCGACCCTGGAAGACGACCAGGGCGTGGCCAGCTACGACAGCGACCAGCTCAAGCAGTACATGAAGATGTTCCAGGTCACCTTCGAGGAGCGTGACCAGGTACTGCGCCCGCTGGCCGAGCAGGGCCAGGAAGCGGTCGGCTCGATGGGCGACGACACCCCGATGGCGGTGCTCTCCAAGCGCATCCGCTCGCCCTACGATTACTTCCGCCAGGTCTTCGCGCAGGTCACCAACCCGCCGATCGACCCGCTGCGCGAAGCCATCGTGATGTCCCTGGAAACCTGCCTGGGCGTCGAGCAGAACATCTTCGAAGAGTCGCCGCACCACGCCAACCAGGCGATCCTGACCACCCCGGTGATCTCCCCGGCGAAGTGGCGGACCCTGATGAACCTGGAGCGTCCGGGCTTCGACCGCCATCACATCGACCTGAACTACGACGAGTCCGTCGGCCTCGAAGCGGCCGTGCGCAACATCGCCGACCAGGCCGAGGAAGCCGTGCGCGCCGGTAAGGTGCTGCTGGTGCTTTCCGACCGCCACATCGCCCCCGGCAAGCTGCCGGTGCACGCGGCCCTGGCCGTCGGCGCCGTGCACCACCGCCTGGTGCAGACCGGCCTGCGCTGCGACTCGAACATCCTGGTGGAAACCGCCACCGCCCGTGACCCGCACCACTTCGCAGTGCTGGTGGGCTTCGGCGCCTCGGCGGTCTACCCGTTCCTCGCCTACGAGGTGCTGGCCGACCTGATCCGCACCGGCGAAGTGCTGGGCGACCTCTATGAGGTGTTCAAGTACTACCGCAAGGGCATCTCCAAGGGCCTGATGAAGATCCTGTCGAAGATGGGTATCTCCACCGTCGCCTCCTACCGTGGCGCCCAGCTGTTCGAAGCCATCGGCCTGGCCGACGAGGTCACCGGCCTGTGCTTCCCGGGCGTACCGAGCCGCATCCAGGGCGCGCGCTTCCTCGATCTCGAGAACGAGCAGAAGCTGCTCGCCGGCGAGGCCTGGAACAACCGCAAGGCGATCCAGCAGGGTGGCCTGCTGAAGTTCGTCTACGGCGGCGAGTACCACGCCTACAACCCGGACGTGGTGAACACCCTGCAGGCCGCCGTGCAGCAGGGTGACTACGAGAAGTTCAAGGAATACACCGCGCTGGTGGACAACCGTCCGGTGTCGATGATCCGCGACCTGCTCAAGGTCAAGCCCAGCACGCAACCGCTGAGCCTCGACGACATCGAGCCGCTGGAGTCCATCTTCAAGCGCTTCGACGCCGCCGGCATCTCCCTCGGTGCACTGTCGCCGGAAGCCCACGAGGCCCTGGCCGAGGCAATGAACCGCC
The DNA here is from genome assembly GCF_029335315.1 of Pseudomonas citronellolis. Taxonomy (GTDB): domain Bacteria; phylum Pseudomonadota; class Gammaproteobacteria; order Pseudomonadales; family Pseudomonadaceae; genus Pseudomonas; species Pseudomonas citronellolis_A. Next base: position 22,867 of record NZ_JARJLT010000370.1, on the reverse strand, counting down.
TGGGCGGGCGCTCCAACTCCGGTGAGGGTGGCGAGGACCCGGCGCGCTACGGCACGCTGAAGAGCTCGAAGATCAAGCAGGTGGCCACCGGCCGCTTCGGCGTGACCCCGGAATACCTGGTCAACGCCGAGGTCCTGCAGATCAAGGTGGCCCAGGGCGCCAAGCCCGGCGAGGGCGGCCAGCTGCCCGGCGGCAAGGTCAACGGCCTGATCGCCCGCCTGCGCTACGCGGTGCCCGGTGTGACCCTGATCTCGCCGCCGCCGCACCACGACATCTACTCCATCGAGGACCTGGCGCAGCTGATCTTCGACCTCAAGCAGGTCAACCCGCAGGCGCTGGTTTCGGTGAAGCTGGTGTCCGAGCCGGGCGTCGGCACCATCGCCGCCGGCGTGGCCAAGGCCTACGCCGACTTGATCACCATCTCCGGCTACGATGGTGGCACCGGCGCATCGCCGATCACCTCCATCAAGTACGCCGGTAGCCCGTGGGAGCTGGGCCTCGCCGAGGCGCACCAGACCCTGCGCGGCAACGACCTGCGCGGCAAGGTGCGGGTGCAGACCGATGGCGGCCTGAAAACCGGCCTGGACGTGATCAAGGCGGCCATCCTCGGCGCCGAGAGCTTCGGCTTCGGCACCGCGCCGATGATCGCCCTGGGCTGCAAGTACCTGCGCATCTGCCACCTGAACAACTGCGCCACCGGCGTGGCCACCCAGAACGACAAGCTGCGCAAGGATCACTTCATCGGCACCGTGGAGATGGTGGTGAACTTCTTCACCTTCATCGCCAGCGAAACCCGCGAGTGGCTGGCGCGCCTGGGCGTGCGCAGCCTGCAGGAGCTGATCGGGCGTACCGACCTGCTGGAAGTCCTGCCCGGCGAGACCGCCAAGCAGGGCAACCTCGACCTCACCCCGCTGCTGGGTAGCGACCTGATCCCGGCCGAGAAGCCGCAGTTCTGCGAAGTCGAGAAGAACCCGCCGTTCGACCAGGGCCTGCTGGCCGAGAAGATGGTCGAGCTGGCCCGTGGCGCCATCGAGGGCGCCAAGGGTGGCGAGTACGCGCTGGACGTGTGCAACTGTGACCGTTCCATCGGTGCCCGCGTGTCCGGCGAAATCGCCCGCGTCCACGGCAACCAGGGAATGGCCAAGGCGCCGATCACCTTCCGCTTCAAGGGCACCGCAGGGCAGAGCTTCGGCGTGTGGAACGCCGGCGGCCTGCACCTGTACCTGGAAGGCGACGCCAACGACTACGTGGGCAAGGGCATGACCGGCGGCAAGCTGGTGGTGACCCCGCCGAAAGGCAGCCCGTTCAAGACCCAGGAGTCGGCCATTATCGGCAACACCTGCCTGTACGGCGCCACCGGCGGCAAGCTGTTCGCCGCCGGCACCGCGGGCGAGCGCTTCGGCGTGCGCAACTCCGGCGCCCACGCCGTGGTGGAAGGCACCGGTGATCACTGCTGCGAGTACATGACCGGCGGTTTCGTCTGCGTACTGGGCAAGACCGGCTACAACTTCGGCTCCGGCATGACCGGGGGCTTCGCCTATGTCCTGGACATGGACAACACCTTCGTCGACCGCGTGAACCACGAGCTGGTGGAAATCCAGCGGATCAGCGGCGAGGCGATGGAGGCCCAGCGCAGCCATCTGCGCAAGGTCCTGGTTGAATATGTCGAGGAAACGGCGAGCGAGTGGGGCGCGAACCTGCTGGAGAACCTCGACGACTACCTGCGTCGGTTCTGGCTGGTGAAACCGAAGGCCGCGAGCCTCGGTTCCCTGCTGACCAGCACCCGTGCCAACCCGCAATAAGCGCCTGAAGTCTGAAGAGGTCTAGAAATGTCTGAACGTCTCAACAATGACTTCCAGTTCATCGAAGTCGGGCGCAAGGATCCGAAGAAGAAACTGCTGCGCCAGCGCAAGCGCGAGTTCGTGGAAATCCACGATCTGTTCAAACCCCAGCAGGCCGCCGACCAGGCGCACCGCTGCCTGGGGTGCGGCAACCCGTACTGCGAATGGAAGTGCCCGGTCCACAACTTCATCCCCAACTGGCTGAAGCTGGTCTCCGAAGGCAACATCCTGGCCGCCGCCGAGCTGTCGCACCAGACCAACACCCTGCCGGAAGTCTGCGGCCGGGTGTGCCCGCAGGACCGTCTCTGCGAGGGTGCCTGCACCCTCAACGACGGCTTCGGCGCGGTGACCATCGGCTCGGTGGAGAAGTACATCACCGACACCGCCTTCGCCATGGGCTGGCGCCCGGACATGTCCAAGGTCAAGCCCACCGGCAAGCGTGTCGCCGTGATCGGCGCCGGCCCGGCCGGCCTGGGCTGCGCCGACGTGCTGGTGCGCAACGGGGTGACCCCGGTGGTGTTCGACAAGAACCCGGAAATCGGCGGCCTGCTGACCTTCGGCATCCCCGAGTTCAAGCTGGAAAAGACCGTGCTGAGCCGTCGTCGCGAAGTCTTCACCGGCATGGGCATCGAGTTCCGCCTGAACACCGAGATCGGCAAGGACGTCACCATGGAGCAACTGCTCGATGAGTACGATGCCGTGTTCATGGGCATGGGCACCTACACCTACATGAAGGGTGGCTTCCCCGGCGAAGACCTGCCCGGCGTGCACGACGCGCTGGACTTCCTGATCGCCAACGTGAACCGCAACCTGGGCTTCGAGAAGTCCCCCGAGGACTTCGTCGACATGAAGGGCAAGCGCGTGGTGGTCCTGGGCGGTGGCGACACCGCGATGGACTGCAACCGCACCTCGATCCGCCAGGGCGCCAAGGCCGTGACCTGTGCCTACCGCCGTGACGAAGCGAACATGCCCGGCTCGCGCAAAGAGGTGAAGAACGCCAAGGAAGAGGGCGTGAAATTCCTCTTCAACCGCCAGCCCATCGCCATTGTCGGCGAGGACAAGGTGGAAGGCGTGAAGGTGGTCGAGACCCGTCTCGGCGAGCCGGACGCCCGTGGCCGTCGCAGCCCCGAGCCGATCCCGGGCTCCGAGGAGATCATCCCGGCCGAGGCCGTGCTGATCGCCTTCGGCTTCCGCCCGAGCCCGGCGCCCTGGTTCGACCAGCACCAGGTCGAGATCGACAGCCAGGGCCGCGTCATCGCCCCGGCCGCCGCGCAGTTCAAGCACCAGACCAGCAACCCGAAGATCTTCGCCGGTGGCGACATGGTCCGTGGTTCCGACCTGGTGGTGACGGCGATCTTCGAAGGCAGAACGGCCGCCGAAGGCATCCTCGACTACCTCGGCGTTTAAGCTGCTGCGCTAGCTCAGGCTGCGTTGGAAACAGCTTCGGAATGCTTATTTGCTGCAGCAAACTCCGCTTCCTCACCTGTTTCCGCCTTGCCTGAGCGTCGCTCGCGACGCTTAAATCACCGAGGGTCGCAGCGACAAACTGTCGCGATGGACAAAAGGCACGGCACCCGCCGTGCCTTTTGCTTTGGGCTTTGCGAAAATGCCTGCACTTTTCTGTCGGATGCCGCCATGACCGCCCTGAAGAACGATCGCTTCCTCCGTGCCCTGCTCAAGCAGCCCGTCGACGTCACCCCGGTGTGGATGATGCGCCAGGCCGGCCGCTACCTCCCGGAGTACCGCGCCACCCGCGCCAAGGCCGGCGACTTCATGAGCCTGTGCATGAACCCGCAGCTGGCCTGCGAGGTCACCCTGCAGCCGCTGGAGCGTTACCCGCAGCTGGACGCGGCGATCCTCTTCTCCGACATCCTCACCATTCCCGACGCCATGGGCCAGGGCCTGTACTTCGAGACCGGCGAGGGCCCGCGCTTCAAGAAGGTGGTGTCGAGCCTGGCCGATATCGAGGCGCTGCCGATTCCGGATCCGGAAAAGGACCTGGGCTACGTGATGGATGCGGTGCGCACCATCCGCCGCGAGCTGAACGGCCGGGTGCCGCTGATCGGTTTTTCCGGCAGCCCCTGGACCCTGGCCACCTACATGGTCGAAGGAGGCTCCAGCAAGGACTTCCGCAAGTCCAAGGCGATGCTCTACGACAACCCGCAGGCCATGCATGCGCTGCTCGACAAGCTGGCGCAGTCGGTGACCAGCTACCTCAACGGGCAGATCCTGGCCGGCGCCCAGGCGGTGCAGATCTTCGACTCCTGGGGCGGCAGCCTGTCGGCGGCGGCCTACCAGGAGTTCTCCCTGGCCTACATGCAGAAGATCGTCGACGGCCTGATCCGTGAACACGACGGTCGCCGCGTGCCGGTGATCCTCTTCACCAAGGGCGGCGGCCTGTGGCTGGAGTCCATGGCCGAGGTCGGCGCCGAGGCCCTGGGCCTGGACTGGACCTGCGACATCGGCAGCGCCCGCGCCCGCGTCGGCGACAAGGTCGCGCTGCAGGGCAACATGGACCCGTCGGTGCTGTACGCCAACCCCGAGGCGATCCGCCGTGAAGTGGGGCGCATCCTCGGTGCCTACGGCAATGGCAGCGGTCATGTGTTCAACCTCGGCCACGGCATCACCCCGGAAGTCGACCCGGCCCACGCTGGCGCCTTCTTCGAGGCGGTGCACGAGTTGTCGGCGCAGTATCACTAAGGCGGATTGATTCGCGAGCAAGCTCGCTCCTACGAAGAGCGGGTCTCCTGTAGGAGCGAGCTTGCTCGCGAACCCCGGCCAACAAAAAAGCCCCGCCAATGGCGGGGCTTTTTCATGGGTGCTGTGCGTCAGGCGGCGTCGGCGACGACACCGGTGGCGCGTTGCTGGGCCTTGCGACGGTTCGACACCAGCAGGCCGGAGCAGACGACCACTATGGTCAGCAGGGCGGTGGCGACCACCTCCATGCGGTGATCCGGGCGGATCATCATGATCACCAGCGCGGCGACGATGAAGATGATCACCGCCCAGGTCAGCCAGGGGAACAGCCACATCTTCAGGGTCAGCTGGTGGCCCTGGGCGAGCAGCTTCTTGCGCATGTTCAGCTGCGAAATGGCGATCACCAGGTACACCAGCAGGGCGATGGCGCCGGAGCTGGCCAGCAGGAAGTTGAACACTTCGGCCGGGGCCAGGTAGTTGGCGAAGGTGCACAGGAAGGCCATGGCGGTGGACAGCAGCACGGCGTACACCGGGGTGCGGCTGACGCTGGTCACCTGGGCGATCTTCGGCGCGTCGCCGCGCTTGCTCAGCGAGTACATCATGCGCGAGGCGGTGTAGAGCGCCGAGTTCAGGCAACTGGTCACCGAGACCAGGACGATGATGTCGACGATCAGCTTGGCGTACGGGATGTGCAGGTGCTCCAGCACGGTCTGGTAGGAGCCCATGCTCACCAGGCGCGGGTCGTTCCATGGCACCAGGCAGACCACGATCATGATCGACAGCAGGTAGAACAGCGCGATACGCCAGATCACCGAGTTGGTGGCGCGGGTGATCTGCTGCGCCGGGTCCTTGGATTCGGTGGCGGCGATGGTGACGATTTCCGAGCCCATGAACGAGAACATGGTGGTCAGCAGCGCGGCCAGCACGGCGCCCCAGCCCTTGGGCAGGAAGCCTTCGCTGGTCAGGTGGCCGATGCCGGAGACTTCGCTGTTGGGCGAGAAGCCGAAGATGGCCGCGCAGCCCAGCACCAGGAAGGCAACGATCGAGCAGACCTTGATCAGCGCCAGCCAGAATTCGAACTCACCGTAGTTCTTCACGCTGAACAGGTTGGTTACGGTCAGCGCGGAGGTGATCACGAAGGCCAGGACCCAGATCGGCGCGCCGGGGAACCAGGCGTGGATGATTGCCGCGGCGGCGTTGGCTTCCAGCGGGATCACCAGGACCCAGAACCACCAGTACAGCCAGCCGATGGTGAAACCGGCCCAGTGGCCGATGGCGCGGTCGGCGTAGGTGGAGAAGGAGCCGCTGTCCGGCTGCGCGACGGCCATTTCGGCCAGCATGCGCATCACCAGGACCACCAGCAGGCCGGCGACCAGGTAGGAAATCATGACGGCCGGGCCGGCTTCGGCGATGGCGTGGCCGGAGCCGACGAAGAGGCCGGCGCCGATGGCTCCGGCGATGGACAGCATGGTGACGTGACGGTTCTTCAGGCCCTGGGCCAGACCGGCGGATGGGGTACTGCTCATGCGTTACCTACAGCGAGAAAGGAAGGGAATTGCGTCCTGCGCAGCCGAAGCTGTTTTGATAATCCAACGAGGTGTTCCTTTTGCTGAACGCAAGATGCGCGCCATATTTTGTTACGACCTTGGTCGTAGGCGCGAAATTTTTGGGTAGAAGTTCCACAACGCCCCGGTCTAGAGGCGTTGTGGTCATGGTCTTGTCATATCTGTCGGCGACGCTGGCGTATTCATCACCGACATTGCTGATGATAAGTGTGTAGAAACTACTCAGTTGTGCGGGGTGGTGAGGGCGGGAAGGGTTCGCGGTAACACCGCCAGGCGCGCCAGGTGCAGCGCCACCAGCACGGCGACGCTCAGCAGCGCGGCGATGAACAGGCCCACACCGGTCCAGCCGAAGTGGTGCCAGAACACCCCGCCGGTGGTGCCGGCCACGCTGGAGCCCAGGTAGTAGCTGAACAGGTACAGCGACGAGGCCTGGCCCTTGGCCTTGAGGGCGCGGCGGCCGATCCAGCTGCTGGCCACCGAGTGCGCGGCGAAGAAGCCGAAGGTGAACAGCAGCATGCCGAGCACGATCAGCGGCAACGGCGGCAGCAGGGTCAGCAGCAGGCCGCCGAGCATCAGCACGATCACCGCCCAGAGCACCTTGCGCCGGCCCAGGCGGTCGGCCAGGGAGCCGACCCAGGCGGAGCTGTAGATGCCCACCAGGTAGACCAGCGAGAGCACGCCGACCACGGCCTGGCTCAGGTGGTAAGGGTCGGCCAGCAGGCGATAGCCGATGTAGTTGAACAGGGTGACGAAGGCGCCCATCAGCAGGAAGCCTTCGAGGAACAGCCAGGGCAGGCCGGCGTCGCGCAGGTGCGAGCCGAAGCCGTCGGCCAGTTGCCTGAGGTTCAGCGCCGCCGGGCGGAAGTTGCGCGATTCCGGCAGCACGCGCCAGAACACCAGTGCCGCGATCAGGGCCAGGCCGCCGAGGATGGCGATGGCGGCGTGCCAGGACATGAAGTCCACCAGCACCCCGGTGATCAGCCGCCCGCTCATGCCGCCGATGGCGTTGCCGCTGATGTACAGCCCCATGGACAGGCCGATGTGCTGCGGGTGGATTTCCTCGCTCAGGTAGGTCATGCCCACCGCGGCCAGGCCGCTGAGCGACAGGCCGACCAGCGCGCGCATGGCCAGCACCCCGTGCCAGGTCGGCATCACCGCGCTGGCCAGGGTGAACAGGGCGGCGCAGAACAGCGAGGCGACCATGATCGGCTTGCGCCCGATGGCGTCGGAGATCGGCCCGGTAACCAGCAAGCCGAGGGCCATCATGATGGTCGCGATGGACAGCACCAGGCTGCTTTGCGCGGCGGTGAGCGCGAAGGTCTGCGACAGCACCGGCATCATCGGCTGCACGCAGTAGAGCAGGGCGAAGGTGGCGAAACCGCCGGAGAACAGCGCAAGCGAGGTGCGCATGAAGGCCGGGGTGCCTTTCTCGATGTAGCTTTCGATGTCGTTCACGGCGCTGGCCAACGACCGGTTGGCCGCTTCGGCGGCCTGCAGCAACGCGGGTTCGGAATCTGACGAAGCCCGCAAGGCGGATGAACTCACAACTCACCTCGAATCTGGATGGGGGTGCCGCGCGGCGAGCGGAAAGGGCTCACACGGCCGGCAGGCAGAGAGTGGAAAGTTGTTATTGGGCTTGTGTGGAAAGGATAAGGAACGGCTTTTATTATTTCCAATATATTGATCGACCCATTTGATATGTAATTCGACTCAATGAGGCCGCTTCCATGGAATTGCGCCACCTGCGCTACTTCATCGCCGTCGCCGAAGAGCTGCACTTCGGCCGCGCCGCCGAATCCCTCGGGATCTCCCAGCCGCCGCTGAGCCAGCAGATACAGGCGCTGGAAGAAGAGATAGGCGCGCGCCTGCTGGAGCGCACCAATCGCCGGGTGGCGCTGACCGAGGCCGGCCGGCTGTTTCTCGACGAAGCCCGCCAGGTGCTGGCCCAGGTCGACCGCGCGGTGCTCCTGGCACGCCGCGCGCACCAGGGCGAACTGGGCGAGTTGCGCATCGGTTTCACCGCCTCGGCGCCCTTCACCTCGGCCATTCCGCGCAGCATCCACACTTTCCGCCAGGCCTACCCCGAGGTGCACCTGGACCTGCAGGAGATGAGCAGTCGGCAGATCGTCGAGGCGTTGCAGGAAGAGCGCCTGCAGGTGGGGGTGATCCGTTCCTTCGAGCTGCCGGCCTCGCTGGAGGCCGTGGAGCTGTTCAGCGAGCCGCTGGTGGCGGTGTTGCGCGCCGACCACCCGCTGGCCCGCGACTCGGTCGAGGGGCTGGAGCTGGCGGCGCTGGCCGACGAGCCCTTCGTGTTCTTCCCGCGCAGCTACGGCACCGGGCTCTACGATCAGCTGCAGGCGTTGGCGCGGCAGGCCGGCTTCACCCCGCGCATCAGCCAGGAAGCCGGCGAGGCGATGACCATCATCGGCCTGGTGGCGGCGGGGCTGGGGGTGTCCATGCTGCCCGGCTCGTTCCGCCGCACGCGGGTGGACGGGGTGGTCTACCGCACCTTGCTCGACCCCGGCGCGACCAGCTCGGTATGGCTGGTGCGACGCCGCAGCGAGCGCTCGCCGGCGGCCCTGGCCTTCATCGAGCTGGTGACCCGTGGCGCGTCGGCCTAGAGAGCGCCGGATGGCACGCGCAAGTGCTCGCCCTCGTCATGGGCATTGCATAGAATCCGGGGTCTCTTGAACGGCTTGGAGGGTTGCTCAATGCGTCGCGTGGTTTTCAATCAGAAGGGCGGGGTTGGCAAGTCGAGCATTGCCTGCAACCTGGCCGCCGTGAGCGCCGCCGAAGGCTACCGTACGCTGCTGGTGGACCTTGATGCGCAAGGCAACTCCACCCACTACCTCACCGGCCTGACCGGCGAGGACGTGCCCATGGGCATCGCCGATTTCTTCAAGCAGACCCTGGCCAGCGGCCCGTTCACGCGCAAGGGCAAGGTGGACATCTACGAGACCCCGTTCGACAACCTCCACGTGGTCACCGCCACCGCCGAGCTGGCCGACCTGCAGCCCAAGCTGGAGGCCAAGCACAAGATCAACAAGCTGCGCAAACTGCTCGATGAGCTGGCCGAGGATTACGACCGGATCTACCTGGACACCCCGCCGGCGCTGAACTTCTACACGGTTTCCGCGCTGATCGCCGCCGACCGCTGCCTGATCCCCTTCGATTGCGACAGCTTCTCCCGCCAGGCGCTGTACGGCCTGCTGCGCGAGATCGAGGAGCTGAAGGAGGACCACAACGAGGATCTGGAGGTCGAGGGCATCGTGGTCAACCAGTTCCAGCCGCGCGCCAGCCTGCCGCAGCAGTTGCTGGACGAACTGGTGGAGGAAGAGCTGCCGGTGCTGCCGGTGTACCTGATGGCATCGGTGAAGATGCGCGAGTCGCACCAGGCCTGCACTCCGCTGATCTACCTCGACCCCCGGCACAAGCTGACGCAACAGTTCGTCGACCTGCACAACCTGCTGGAGGCCTGATCCTTCAGCGCCTGTTTTTAACGCAGTTGTGCCGACGCGCAGCAGATCGCAGACCGGCTCTCAGGCGCTGACCAGGAGATCGCAGGGCGGCCGGCGCAGGTAGTAACGCGCCGTGCTGCCCAGTAGCGCCCGTTGCAGGGCGTTGCGTCCGCGGCTGCCAAGCACCAGCAATTGTGGCCGGTATTCTTCGATGGCGCGCTGCAGGGCGTCGCCGATCGGCTCGCGGCTGATCCGGCACTGGCACTGCGGCAGCGGCCCCGGGCATTGCCCGGCTTCGTCGCGAATCAACTGTTCCAGCAGTGCCTGCTGCTCTTCCAGATGCGTGCTGGCCTCGCGTCCCGGGCTGTAGGCGTGGAGGCTCAGCAGTTGCGCCCCGGCGTCGAGCAGCTCGCAGGCGCCGCGCCAGGCGTTGCAGGCGCCGACCGAGAAGTCCAGGGCGCTCAGCGCACGCTGGTAGGGTTGCATCGCCGGGTCGACGGCCAGCAGCGCCGGCACCCGGCAATGGCGGATCACCTGTTCCAGGGTGGTGCCTTCGAAGCGCTCGAGCAGTTGCTGGTGGTGCGTGCCCAGTACCAGCAGGTCGGCATTCAGTTCGCCGCAGGTGGCGACTATCACGGCGGCGGCGCGGCCCTGGCGCACCAGCAGCCGGTTCGGCTCCAGGCCGGCGCTGATGGCGCTGTCGCGCAGCGCGATTTCGGCGGCCTCGCGGGCGGTGTCGAGCATCGGTTGCGGGAAGTATTCCTCGATGACATGCAGCAGGGTCACGCTGGCGTCGTGCGCGGCGGCCAGTTGCGCGGCGCGACGCACGGCGACGTCGGCTTCGACGCTGAGGTCGTGGGCGACCAGGATGTGCTTGGGCATGGTGGGCTCCTCCGGCGGTCCCACCACTCTGACTCAGCGCCGCCGGGGCGCCTTGACCCACGGCAAGCCTGCGACTCAGCGGCTGCGCAACTGATAGACGGCATGGCTCTCGGCCACCACTTCGCCCTGGTCGTCCTTCAACTGCAGGTCCAGCACGTACTCGGCCTTGCCGTTGAGCGTGGCTTCCTCGGCGATACGCTCGATCTCGGCGTCGCCCAGCCGCGCGTCTACCCAGACGTCGCTGGTGGCCGGGCGGCGGAAGCGCAGACTGGCCTCTTTGACGATGGGGTAGAAGTTGTGGCTCTCGAAGCAGGTCAGGCGCAGCACCCCGCCGGGGATTTCGGCCAGGGTGAAGAGCGCGGCGGCGTACATGGTGCCCAGGTGGTTCTCGTTGCCCTTCAGGGGCATGCGCAGGCGCACGTGGCCGCGTTCGAGGATTTCCGCCTTGAGCCCGGTGCGCTTGACGAAGGCGATGTGCTCTTCGGTCATCCGGCGGACGAATTCTTCGGGAAAGAGCATGGGCTGGTCTCGCTGTGCTGGGAGTACAGCAAGCCTAGCCGGGCCACCGGCGCGGGCAATGACCGCTTCGCTCAGGCGCGCTGACCGAAGCGGTCGCGCGCGCTACAACCCCTGGCGGGCGAGCCAGTCGAGGAGTTGCGGCAAGGGCATGGCGCCGCTCTGCCGCGCCACTTCGCGGCCGTCCTTGAACAGGATCAGGCTGGGGATCGAGCGAATGCCCAGCTGCCCGGCCAGGCGCGGGTTGGCTTCGCTGTCCAGCTTGGCCAGGCGGCAGCGCCCGGCGAGGCGCGCGGCGGCCTGCTCGAAGGTCGGCGCGAAGGCCTTGCACGGCCCGCACCAGTCGGCCCAGACGTCCACCAGCAGCGGCAGGTCGCCCTTGAGCTGGGCGGCGAAGCCGGCCTCGTCGACGGCGAAGGGTGCGCCCGGCAGCACGTCGTTCTTGCAGCGGCCGCAGCGCGGGTGGTCGCCCAGGCGCTCGGCCGGCAGGCGGTTGAGGCCGCCGCAGTGGGGGCAGGGAATCAGCAGGGGATCGGACATGGCGCGGCTCCGGAAGGGGATTCCCCCTATCTGGAGCCGCGCCCGGCGGATATCAAGCCGCGGCGGCGGCCAGGGCCTGTTCCAGGTCGGCGATGATGTCGTCGCGGTGCTCGATGCCGATCGACAGCCGCACCATGTCCTGGCTCACTCCGGCGCGCGCCAGTTCCTCGGCGTTGAGCTGGCGGTGGGTGGTGGAGGCCGGGTGGCAGGCCAGCGACTTGGCGTCGCCGATGTTGACCAGGCGTACCACCAGTTTCAGCGCGTCGATGAAGCGCGCGCCGGCCTCGGCGCCGCCCTGGATGCCGAACGACAGGATCGCCGCCGGCTTGCCGCCCATGTAGCGCTGGGCGAGGGCGTGCTCGGGGTGCTCGGCCAGGCCGGCGTATTTCACCCAGGCCACCTGGGGATGCCGTTCCAGGTACTGGGCGACGGCCAGGGCGTTGTCGCAGTGGCGCTCCATGCGCAGCGCCAGGGTCTCCAGGCCCTGGAGGATGAGGAAGGCGTTGAACGGCGACAGCGCCGCGCCGGTGTTGCGCAGCGGCACCACGCGGCAGCGGCCGATGAACGCCGCCGGGCCGAAGGCCTCGGTGTAGGTCACGCCGTGGTAGGACGGGTCGGGTGTGTTGAGCAGCGGGAAGCGCGCCTTGTGCTGTGCCCAGGGGAATTTGCCGGAGTCGACGACGATGCCGCCGATGCTGGTGCCGTGGCCGCCGATGTACTTGGTCAGCGAGTGCACCACGATGTCGGCGCCGTGCTCGAAGGGGCGGCAGAGGATCGGCGTGGCCACGGTGTTGTCGACGATCAGCGGCACGCCATGGCGGTGCGCGGCGTCGGCCAGGGCCTGGAGGTCGACGATGTTGCCCGCCGGGTTGCCGATGGACTCGCAGAACACCGCTTTGGTGCGTTCGTCGATCAGCGCTTCCAGCGCGGCCACGTCGTCGTGCGGGGCGAAGCGGGTCTGGATGCCGAAGCGCGGCAGGGTGTGCGCCAGCAGGTTGTAGGTGCCGCCGTAGAGCTTGGCCACCGAGACGATGTTGTCGCCGGCTTCGGCCACGGTCTGGATGGCGTAGGTGATGGCGGCCATGCCCGAGGCCACGGCCAGCGCGCCGACCCCGCCCTCAAGGGCGGCGACGCGCTGCTCGAGCACGTCGTTGGTGGGGTTCATGATGCGCGAATAGATGTTGCCCGCCACCTTGAGGTCGAACAGGTCGGCGCCGTGCTGGGTGTCGTCGAAGGCGTAGGAAGTGGTCTGGTAGATCGGCACGGCCACCGCCTTGGTGGTCGGGTCGGGGCTGTAGCCGGCGTGGATGGCCAGGGTTTCCAGTTTCATTGTTCGAGCATCCTTGGTGGGCAGAAAAGCCTGAGGATGCGAGCGGCGCCGCGCCCGGTCAATGACCGGGCTCAACGCCCGGTCGGCGCCGCTAGATCGCTTTCTTTTGAGCTTATAACTGCTTCAAGAAGAACAACTGATCTCCAGGTGCCGGCCCCAGTCCGGCGGGCGCCGGGTGAGGTGCTCGCGGCCCGGTTGTTCCTCGAAGGGGCGGCTGAGGGCGTCGTGCAGCTCGCGGACCACCGAGTAGTCGCCCTGCTCGGCAGCGCTGATGGCCTCCTGGGCCAGGTAGTTGCGCAGCACGTACAGCGGGTTCACCGCGTGCATGCGGGCGCGGCGCTCGTCCTGGCCGCCGCCCTCGCGTTCGGCGCGGGCGCGGTACTCGGCTGCCCAGGCGTCGAAGCCGGCGAGGTCGACGAAGTCCTCGCGGACCACCGCCAGCGCCGCCTCCGGCGCCTGCTCGCCGAGCCGGCGGAAGAACAGCTGGTAGTCCACCGCGCCGCTCTGCATGGCCTGCAGCAGGCTCTGCACCAGCGCCAGGTCGCCATCCTCGGCGGTGACGAAGCCCAGGCGGCGGCGCATCAGGTCCAGGTAGTGGGCCTGGTACAGCGGCAGGAACAGGCCGAGGGCCTCGCGCAGCTCGTCCACGTCGACGAACGGCGTCAGCGCCTGGGCCAGGGCCGCCAGGTTCCAGTGGGCGATGGGTACCTGGTTGTTGAAGCTGTAGCGCCCGGCGTCGTCGGAGTGGTTGCAGATGTGCTTGGCGTCGAAGTCGTCGAGGAAGGCGTAGGGGCCGTAGTCGAAGGTGATGCCGAGGATCGACATGTTGTCGGTGTTCATCACCCCGTGGCAGAAGCCGTAGGCCTGCCAGTGGGCGATCAGCTCGGCGTTGCGCTCGACCACCTCGCGGAAGAACGCGGCGTAGGGCTGCGGCTGCTCCAGGCAGGCGGCGAAGTGGTTGGCCAGGACGAAGTCGCCCAGCTCCTTCAGCTTGTCGTGCTGCTGGGTGTAGTAGAAGTATTCGAAGTGGCCGAAGCGCACGTGGCTGGGGGCCAGGCGCAGGAGCATGGCAGCGCGCTCCTGGGTTTCGCGCCACACCGGGGTGTCCGAGCCGGTGACGCACAGCGCGCGGCTGCTGGGGATGCCCAGGGCGTGCAGGTACTCGCTGGCGAGGAACTCGCGGATCGAGCTGCGCAGCACCGCGCGGCCGTCGCCCATGCGCGAGTAGGGGGTCTGCCCGGCGCCCTTGAGGTGCAGGTCCCAGTGCTCGCCGGCGTCGTTGAGCACTTCGCCCAGCAGCAGGCCGCGGCCGTCGCCCAGGCGCGGGTTGTAGGAGCCGAACTGGTGGCCGGAGTAGACCATCGCCCGCGGTTCGGCTTCTGACCACAGCTTGTGCCCGGCGAAGATCTCGGCGAACACCGGCGCGTCCGCCAGCGCCGGGTCGAGGTCGAGCAGGGCCATGGCGGCGGGGCTGGCCACCACCAGGCGCGGGTTCTCGATGGGATCGGGGAGGACTTCGGTGGAGAAGGCGTCGCCCAGGCGGGCGAAGCGGTTGTCGAAGGTCAGTTCGTCGAGCTGTTTCACGGTCACAGGCGGGCTCCGGTAAGTCCGAGCATTGTGCTCGGACTTGTCCGCGGCCGTCCAGACTCAGGGCTTGGGCAGGGGCGGGTCCTGGTCCTTGGCGGGCGCGCCGGGCAGGGCCAGCGGCAGTTGGGCGATGTTCTGCGCCAGGTGGATTTCCTTGCCCTCGCCGTTCTTGACGAACACGTCGAGCTGGTTGAAGGCCATTTCCACGCCGTGGTCGCGGAAGCTCAGGGCGATGGCGGTGAGCAGCTCGTCCACCGCCGGGTTGCGGTCGCCCAGCTCGCGCACGTGGAAGCGCAGCTCGTAGTCGAAGGTGCTGGCGCTGATCGCCAGGAAGTACAGCGACGGCTCCGGGTCGCGCAGTACCCGCGGGTTGGCGCGGGCGGCTTCGAGCATGAGCTTGCGCGCCAGGGCCAGGTCGCTTTCGTAGGCCAGGCCGATCTTGATGGTCACGCGGGTCACGGTGTCGCTCAGCGACCAGTTCACCAGTTGCCCGGTGATGAAGGTCTGGTTCGGGACGATGATTTCCTTGCGGTCGAAGTCGGTGATGGTGGTGGCGCGGATGCGGATGCGGCTGACGGTGCCGGACAGGTTGCCGATGGTCACGGTGTCGCCGATGCGCACCGGGCGCTCGAAGAGGATGATCAGGCCGGAGACGAAGTTCGAGAAGATCGCCTGCAGGCCGAAGCCCAGGCCCACCGAGAGGGCGGCCACCAGCCATTGCAGCTTGTCCCAGCTGACCCCGAGGGTCGACAGCGCGCTGACGATGCCGACGCCGCTGATGGCGTAGGAGAGCAGCGTGGTGATGGCGTAGGCGCTGCCCTGGGCCAGGCTCAGGCGCTGCAGCACCAGCACCTCCAGCAGGCCCGGCAGGTTGCGCGCCAGGGCCGTGGTCACCGCCGCGATGACCAGCGCCATGATCACGTCGCCGAGGCTGATCGGCAGGCTGGTGGCGCTGTCGCCGGTGCCGCCGGTGTACTGGTAGAGGGTGACGTTGTCCAGGTAGGCGGCGACGCTGATGAGATCGGCCCAGACCCAGTACAGCGCGACCACGAAGCCGATCAGCAGGCCCAGGCGGATCAGGCGCAGGGACTGCTCGTTGATTTCCTCGATGCCGAGGGTCGGCTCTTCCGCCGCCTCGCCGCCGTCGGCGCTCTCCTTGGCCGGGTTCTGTCGCTTGGCCAGGGCGCGCTGGTAGGCCAGGCGCCGCGCCGCCACGCTCAGGCCGCGGACGAAGGTGGCCTCGATGACCACCCAGACCATCAGCAGGAACAGGGTGTCGATCAGCCGGTCGCTCAGGCGCAGGGCGGTGTAGTAGTAGCCGAAGCAGACGGCGACGAAGAGCATCACCGGCAGCGCGGTGAACAGCACGCCGACGATCATCTTCACCGCCGAGGGGCGGCTGGTGCTGGGGCTGGCGAAGAGCATGCGGGCCATCAGCCAGGTCATCACCGCGAAGCTGCCGAGCACCACGGCGATGCCGATGACGTCGTCGGCCAGGCTGCCGGGCTGGCGCTCGGCCACGGTGACCACCGCGGCCAGGGCCATGACCACCACGCCGAGGCGGCGGATCAGCTTGCTGCTGAAGCGCACCTGGGCCTGGCTCCAGTGGAAATGCCGTTCGGCGATGCCGCCGGGGCTGAGGATGCGGTGCGCGGCGTAGAACACCAGCCAGACCTCGGCCATCTGCAGCAGCGCGGCGCCGAGGGTGGCGTTCTGCCCACGGGCGTCGAGCATCAGCGCCAGGCCGGCGATGGCCAGGGTGAGGGTGCCGGGCAGCGCCAGCAGCAGCGCCAGGAGGATGGCCAGCGGCGTGTGCAGCTGGCTGTCGCGCTTGAAGTGGCCGATGTCGTCGTTGATCGACGCCAGCTTGTCGTAGAGGAAGCGGCGCTTCCACAGCAGCCCGGCGATCAGCAGCAGCAACGGCAGGAACAGCAGCGGGCGGTCGATCAGGCCTTCACCCACCTCGACCACCGCCGAACCCCAGGGCACCTCGGAAAGCTGGTGTTGCAGCAGGGTCGGGGTCATCTTGAACCAGGACAGGTCCAGCGGGCGGTTGCTGGGAATCCAGAACATCTGCTCGTCGAGGGTGGCGCGCAGGTTGTCGCTGGTGTCCTTGAGCTGCTTCTGGTTCAGCTGCAGGGTGATGGCCTCGTTGAGCACGGCGTTGAGCTCGTGGTTCAGGCGCTCCATCAGCTCGCCACGGGTGTCGACCAGGTTGGCCAGGTCCTGGCGCAGCTGCGGGGTGAGGCTTTCCTGCGGCTGCAGGGCCAGCTGCTTGTCGATGTACAGCTGCGGATTGGCCAGCTCGTCGCGCTTCTGGTTCAGCTCGAACTGGTACAGGCGCAGGTCGGCGATCTCGTCGGCCAGCTCCTGGTCGGTCTTGATCTTCGGCAGCGACTGCTTCTGCTGGTAGAGCACCTTGGACAGCAGCAGGCTGCCGCGCAGCACGTTGATCTGCTGGTCGAGGGTCTGGTCGAGCTGGGTCAGGTTGTCCAGGTGCTGCTTGGCCTCGAGGTTGCGCCGGGTCAGCTCGTTGAGGCGGTCGGTGGTGCGCAGCAGGTAGTCGGACAGCTTCAGGTTGGTGGCGCTTTCCTGGCTCAGCAGGCTGTCGCTGCCGGAGCCCTGGCTGCTGTCCTTGGCCAGCTCGGCGACGGTCTTCTCCGACTGCTCGCGGCGCTTGTCGCTGATCATGGTCTGCAGTTCGAGGGTCTCGCGCTCGGCGCGGGCGATCTGCTCGTTGAGCATGTCCTGCTGGCTGTTGGCCAGGTCCTGCAACAGGTTGTTGCCGGCCAGCTGCTGACGCAGCAGGAGGATCTGCGCGTTCAGCGAGGCCTGTTCGGCGAGCAGCTCGTTGCGCCGCTCGGCGGCGATTGGCTTGCCGGCCTCGCGGCCGAGCTTGAGCAGGTTGCCGATTTCCAGCAGCCGCGATTGCGCGGCGCTGATGTCGGACTGGGTGCGCTCCGGGCGGGTCTGCGCGGTGATGTACTGGCTCTTGGCGTCGGTCAGTTGCTTCTGCCAGTCGGCCAGTTGGGTCGAGCGGTCGTTGAGCAGCATTTCCAGGCGGCTGAGGTTCTCGCCGGCGTAGCGCTGGGTCGCCGGCTTCTCGCTGCTGGCCTTCAGCCGCGCCAGGCTGCGCTGGTTCTCGATGATCTGGCGCGGCGCATCGGCGAGGTTGGCCTTGAGGTCGGCCAACTGCTTCTCGCTGTCGTCGCGGGCGCCGAGCAGCTTGAGGGTGTGCTCCAGGCTGGCTTTGGTGACCTTCAGGTCGGCGTCGGCCAGCTTGCGTTCGGCCAGGCCGTCGAGGCTCTGCTGGACGGCGTCGGCCGACGGCGGCTGGTTGGTGTCCTCGGCGTGCACGGGCAGGACGGCGAGGCAGCCACCCAGCAGGGCGGCGGCGAGCAGGTTACGCAGCGGAAATGGCATGGTCGCGGGCGGCTTTCGGTAAGTTGCAGTGAGCGTAGTGTGTGCCCGGCGGCGCCAGCAAGCGAGGCCGGCGCCGTCAGTCGTGCGGGCGGCTTAGAGGAACAGCCCGGGGCCCGGGCGACCTTCGGGGAATTTGACCCCCACCTTGCGGATCTTGTTCCCGTCCAGGGCGGCCACGGTCCAGGTCAGGCCATTCCACTCGACCTGGTCGCCGATGATCGCCTGGCCGCCGATCTCGTGGGCGATGAAGCGGCCCAGGCTCTGCTCGCCGTCGACGCCTTCGAGCTTGAGGCCGTAGAGCGAGGCGACCGCCGCCAGTTGGGCGTCGCCTTCGAGCACGAAGTCACCGAAGAAGCGTGCGCTCAGGCCGCGATCCGGGGCCTGGCTGAACAGCTTGCCGAGGGCCGACAGGTCGTGTTCGTGGCCGATCACGCAGAGGATGTCGTCGGCTTCGAGGATGGTACTGCCGGACGGGTGGAGCAGTTGGGTGCCGCGGAACAGCGCGGCGATGCGGGTGCCTTCGGGCATCTTCAGCTCGCGCAGGGCCGCGCCGATGCACCACTTTTCCTTGCTCAGGTGGTAGACGAACAGCTCCCACTCGCTGGTCGGGTGCACTTCCAGGCCTGCGCGGGAGATCGGCGCCGGGTCCGGCGGCACCACCACCCGCAGCAGGCGGGCGGCCCAGGGCAGGCTGGTGCCCTGCACCAGCAGCGAGACCAGGACGATGAAGAAGGCCACGTTGAAGAACAGCTGGGCGTTGGGCAGGCCGGCCATCAGCGGGAACACCGCGAGGATGATCGGCACCGCGCCGCGCAGGCCGACCCAGGCGATGAACACCTTCTCGCGGCCATGGAAGGCGCGGAACGGCGCCAGGCCCAGGAGCACCGAGAGCGGCCGGGCGAAGACGATCATCCACAGCGCCAGGCCCAGCGCCGGCACGGCGATGGGCAGCAGGTCGTGGGGTGTGACCAGCAGGCCGAGGACCAGGAACATGCCGATCTGCGCCAGCCAGGCCATGCCGTCGAGCATGTGCAGGATGCCGTGGCGCGAGCGGATCGGCTGGTTGCCCAGCACCAGCCCGCACAGGTAGATGGCGAGGATGCCGCTGCCGTGCACGGCGTTGGCCAGGGCGAAGATCAGCAGGCCACCGCTGATCGCCAGCAGCGGGTAGAGGCCGCTGGCCAGGTGCATGCGGTTGATCACCTGCAGCAACAGCCAGCCGCCGCCCAGGCCGAGCACGGCGCCGATGCCGAACTCGCTCAGCAGGTGGCCGAGGAAGCCCCAGCTCAGCTCGTTCTGGCCGTGGGCGAGCATGTCGATCAGGGTGACGGTGAGGAACACCGCCATGGGGTCGTTGCTGCCGGACTCGATTTCCAGGGTGGCGGTGACCCGCTCGTTCAGGCCCTTGCCGCCGAGCAGCGAGAATACCGCCGCGGCGTCGGTGGAGCCGACGATGGCGCCGATCAGCAGGCCTTCCATCCAGGTCAGCTTGAACAGCCAGGCGGCGGCCAGGCCGGTGAGCCCGGCGGTGACCAGCACGCCCACGGTGGCCAGCGACAACGCCGGCCAGAGCGCCACGCGGAAGCTCGCCACGCGGGTGCGCAGGCCGCCGTCGAGGAGGATCACCGCCAGCGCCAGGTTGCCCACCAGGTAGGCCGTGGGGTAGTTGGAGAAGCCGATGCCGCCGGGGCCGTCGGTGCCGGCGAACATGCCCACCGCGAGGAAAATGACCAGGATCGGGATGCCCAGTCGCGAAGACAGCGAGCTGACCAGGATGCTCATGCCCACCAGCACCGCGCCGACCAGGAAATAGGTATTGATCGAGACGGCATCCAAGGTGCGGGTTCTCCTGGCGGGCAAGGGGAGGGGCGACGCTACCGGGAAGGATGCAGGCCGCATGCCAAGGGATTCTAACCTGCGGATTTGCAAGGCTGTCAAAGGCTAATTGCGGCGCCTTTCAGCGAGCTTTCAGAGGGCCTTTCACCGATGCCGGATCCCCTGTAGGAGCGAGCTTGCTCGCGAACGGAGTATCCCGATTGCATCGGTGTGCAGGGCAGGGCTCCGCCCCTCTCCCCAACCCTCTCCCTGAAGGGAGAGGGGGCCGATTGGCATGGCGGGAAGCCAGATGTCATCCTGGCACCTTCGTGAGAGGGCCCACCGTTCGCGAGCAAGCTCGCTCCTACGAAAGGCAGCCTGTCACCAGGGTTTGGCGCATAAAAAAGCCCCGGACGTGACCGGGGCTCGAAAGTGCACGCGGACTCAGAACCAGGCGTCGCGCATGCTCGAACAGGTATCGTCGCGGCCTTCCAGCAGCGCCAGCTCGTGGTGGCAGGACGGCACTTCCCAGGTCAGGAAGTAGCGCGCGGCCTGCAGCTTGCCGCGGTAGAAGTCCTCGTCGGCGGTGTTTCCGGCCGCCAGGCCTTCCTCGGCGCGGATCGCCTGCTCCAGCCAGCGCCAGCCGATCACGGTATGGCCGAACACCTTCAGGTACAGCGCCGAGTTGGCCAGGCCCTGGGCCACCTTGCCCTGCATCAGGTCGCCGAGCAGCGCCAGGGTGACTTCCGACAGGCGCGTCAGCAGTTGCTCCAGCGGCTGGCGCAGGGCGTCCAGCGAGGCGTGCGCGCGGGCGCGCTCGCAGGCCTGGTGGATCAGCCGGGTCAGTTGCTTTAGGCCGGCGCCGTCGTTTTGCGTCAGCTTGCGGCCCAGCAGGTCCAGCGACTGGATGCCGTGGGTACCCTCGTGGATCGGGTTCAGGCGGTTGTCGCGGTAGTACTGTTCCACCGGGTATTCGCGGGTGTAGCCGTGGCCGCCGAGGATCTGGATGGCCAGCTCGTTGGCCTTCAGGCAGAACTCCGAGGGCCAGGACTTGACGATCGGGGTCAGCAGGTCGAGCAGCTCGTGGGCCTGCTTGCGCGCATCCGGGGTGGCCAGGGTCTCGCTGTCGTCGACCAGGCGCGCGGCGTACAGGCCGAGGTCGAAGGCGCCTTCGACGTAGGCCTTCTGGGTCAGCAGCATGCGCTTGACGTCGGTGTGCTCGATGATCGAAACCTGCGCCGAGGTCGGGTCCTTGGCGTCCACCGGGCGGCCCTGCGGGCGTTCGCGGGCGTATTCCAGGGAATACAGGTAGCCGGCGTAGCCGAGCATGATGGCGCCCATGCCGACGCCGATGCGCGCCTCGTTCATCATCTGGAACATGTAGGCCAGGCCGTGGTGCGGCTTGCCCACCAGGTAGCCGACGCAGTCGTCGTTGTCGCCGAAGTTCAGCGCGGTGGAGGTGGTGCCGCGCCAGCCCATCTTGTGGAACAGGCCGGCCAGGGTCACGTCGTTGCGCTTGCCGAGGGAGCCGTCTTCGTTGACCAGGAACTTCGGCACGATGAACAGCGAGATGCCCTTCACCCCGGCGGGGGCGTCCGGCAGCTTGGCCAGCACCATGTGGACTATGTTTTCCGACAGTGGGTGGTCGCCGCCGGAGATGAAGATCTTGTTGCCCTTGATCCGGTAGCTGCCGTCGGCGTGGGGTTCGGCGCGGCTGCGGATGTCGGACAGCGACGAGCCGGCGTGCGGCTCGGTGAGCGCCATGGTGCCGAAGAAGCGCGCGTCGATCATCGGCTGCAGGTACAGGCGCTTCTGCTCGTCGCTGCCGAAGGACTCGATCAGGTGGCTGGCGCCCATGCTCAGCATCGGGTAGGACGAGGTGGCGATGTTGGCCGACTGGAAGTGCGCGAAGCAGGCCCGCGAGAGCAGGTTCGGCAGCTGCATGCCGCCTTGCTCGAAGTCGCGGGTGGCGTTGTGGAAGCCGGCTTCGTTGAAGGCGTCCACCGCCGGCTTGACCTCGGGGATCAGCACCGCGGCGCCGTCCACGTATTGCGGCTCGTGCTCGTCGTTCTTGCGGTTGTGCGGGGCGAACAGTTCTTCGGCGATGCCGCGGGCGGTGGCCAGGGCGGCGTCGAAGGTCTCGCGGTTGTGCTCGGCGAAGCGCTCGCGCTGGGTCAGGGCTTCGGCGTCGAGCACTTCGTAGAGCTCGAAGGCGAGGTTGCGGGAACTGAGCAGGGTCTCGGACATGGTCGGCCTCCAGGGAGATGGCCGCAGTCTAGTCTGGTGAATAGAAGCAGCACAGCAACATCCATGAGCGTGATAAAGGCCTAAAACAATGCCCGTGCGGATAAACTGCACGCCCCCAAGGAGCCTGCCGTCCATGAACTACCGTCACGCCTACCACGCCGGCAACCACGCCGATGTCTTCAAGCACCTGGTCCTGTCGCGGATCTTCGCCCTGATGGCGCGCAAGGACACGCCCTACGCCTACCTCGACAGCCACTCCGGCATCGGCCTGTACGACCTGCAGGGCGACGAGGCGAGCCGCACCGGCGAATGGGAATCGGGCATCGGCCGGTTGTGGCAGCGCGACGACCTGCCGGAACTGGCGGCCGACTACCTGGCGGTGGTGGACGCCATGAACCCCGACGGCGAGCTGCAGTACTACCCCGGCTCGCCGGAGATGGCGCGGCGCCTGACCCGCCCGCAGGACCGCGTGCACCTGAACGAACTGCACCCGGAGGACGGCCGCCTGCTCAAGGCCAACATGGGCGGCGAGCGGCGCATCGCCGTGCACCAGGGCGACGGCTGGCTGCTGCCGCGGGCGCTGCTGCCGGTGCAGGAGAAGCGCGGGGTCATGCTGATCGACCCGCCCTTCGAGCAGGCCGATGAGCTGGAGCGCTGCGTCGCCGCGCTGGAGGAAGCCATCGGGCGGATGCGCCAGACGGTGGTGGCGATCTGGTACCCGATCAAGGACGAGCGCCAGCTCAAGCGTTTCTACCAGGGCCTGGAGCGCAGCAAGGCGCCGAAGCTGCTGCGCGCCGAGCTGCTGGTGCACCCGGCGGATAGCGCCGAGCGCCTGAACGGTTCCGGGCTGGCCATCGTCAACCCGCCGTGGCCGCTGGAGGACGAACTGCGCGAGCTGCTGCCGTGGCTGGCCGAGGTGCTGGCGCAGAGCGAGGGCGGCTGGCGCCTGGATTGGCTGATCGAAGA
>NZ_JARJLT010000036.1 GCF_029335315.1 Pseudomonas citronellolis | reverse complement strand
GCTGGGTGGAATGCGGAAATTTTTTTCGTGAAGCACTGAACTTTCCTGCAACGGGCCGGGTCAGAACTCGTGAATGGCTGGAGAAGCCCTTCGATGCTCCTTTGCAGTGTTTAGTGTTGGCAGAATCCTGGACCCCGCCCTAGCGGTCCGGACTTGAACCCCGAACTTCCCCCTCCCCATACGAAGCTCGGGGTTTTTTTTGCCCGCGATTCAGTCCTGCGCCTCTTCCCCGTCTTCTTCCGGCAGCAGCCCCAGCCAGTTGGCCAGCACCCGCTGAGCCTCCTCCACGCCCTCGCGCTTGGGCGCCGAGAACAGCTGGATCGACGCGACGTCGCCCCAGCCCTGCTGGATTTCCCTGCGGACCTTGAGCAGCGCGTTCTTCGCCGCGCCGAAGGCCAGCTTGTCGGCCTTGGTCAGCAGCACGTGGATCGGCAGGCGGCCGGCCTGGGCCCAGTCGAGCATCAGCACGTCGAATTCGGTCAGCGGATGGCGGATGTCCATCATCAGCACCACCCCGACGAGGGCCTCGCGGCTGCTCAGGTAGGCCTCCAGGTGCTGCTGCCAGTGCAGTTTCAGCGGGATCGGCACCTTGGCGTAGCCGTAGCCGGGCAGGTCGACCAGGCGGCGCTCGTCGTCGAGCCGGAAGAAGTTCAGCAACTGGGTGCGCCCCGGGGTTTTCGAGGTTCGCGCCAGATTGGCATGGGTGAGTGCATTTAGCGCGCTAGACTTACCAGCGTTGGATCGGCCGGCGAAGGCGACTTCGCGGCCGCTGTCTTCCGGACATTGCTCGACCTTGGCCGCGCTGATCAGGAAAGTCGCCTGTTGGCACAGGCTGAGGATGGGGTTCTTGGCAGGCGTCTTGGGGGGCATTGGGGGCTTCCGCGGCGGGTGCGACTCGGTGTCGCGGGGGCCGGTCTCGTTTTCGAACAGGCAGGCGAAGTATATAATGCCGCGGATTTTGTGTGCGCTTTATCCCCCAGGGTCGGGCGCCACGGGAACGCGATAATCAACGGGCCGCGCAATAGAACGCGGACGTTCCCTCCCGATGAGGACAATCATGAAGAAACTGCTGTTCGCAGCCGTAGCCGCCGCGCTGGCTACCAGCGTGCAGGCCGCGCAGGAACCGGAGGCGGTGTTCAACCGGGCCTGCGGCGCCTGTCATGCCGGCCAGTTGCCAATGGCCCCGAAGAAGGGCGACGCCGCAGCCTGGAAACCGCGCCTGGACAAGGGCATGGACACCCTGGTGCAGCACGTGACAAACGGTTTCAACGCCATGCCGCCACGCGGCCTGTGCACCGACTGCAGTGCCGAGGACTACAAGGCGATCATCCAGTGGATGTCCCACTAAGCAACTTGGGCCTCTCTCTTTCACCTTTAGCCGTAATGGATTAGCTGATGAACAAAATAATCGTGAGTCTGCTCTTGACCCTGGGACTGACCGGACTGGCCCACGCCGAAGTAGGCGACGCCAAGGCCGGCCAGGCGAAAGCCGCCGTGTGCGGTGCCTGCCACGGGGCCGATGGCAACAGCATGGCGCCGAACTTCCCGAAGTTGGCCGGCCAGGGCAACAAGTACCTGCTCAAGCAGATGCATGACATCAAGGACGGCAAGCGCACCGTGCTGGAGATGACCGGCCTGCTGACCAACCTGTCCGACCAGGACCTGGCCGACATCGCCGCCTACTTCTCCAGCCAGAAGATGGGCGTCGGCGCCGCCGATCCCAAGCTGGTCGCCGCAGGCGAGGCGCTGTACCGCGGCGGCAAGCTGGCCGACGGCATGCCCGCCTGCACCGGCTGCCACTCGCCCAACGGCGTGGGCAACGAGACCGCCGCCTTCCCGCACCTGGGTGGCCAGCACGCCGCCTACGTGGCCAAGCAGCTGACCAACTTCCGCGAAGGCGACCGCACCAACGACGGCGACAGCATGATCATGCGCAGCATCGCCGCCAAGCTGTCGAACAAGGACATCGCAGCGGTTTCCAGCTACATCGAGGGCCTGCACTGAGGTCGTCGCGGAAATGAAAAAAAGGGTGGCTCAGGCCGCCCTTTTTCATATCGGGCGCCACTACAATGCTGGAACCGCCGCCGGCCGCCCCGGTCCAAGCACCGCCGCGCAGCGGCGCCCCCGATACCGCCAAGGAGTGAACCATGCGTAACCTGATTTTCACCGCCGTCCTGGCTTTTGCCGGCCTGTTCGGTCTCAGCGCGCAAGCCGCCGAGTTCGAAGCTGGCAAGCAGTACACCGAGCTGAGCACCCCCGTTCCGGTGTCCAAGCCTGGCCAGATCGAGGTGGTGGAGCTGTTCTGGTACGGCTGCCCGCATTGCTACGCCTTCGAGCCGACCATCAACCCGTGGATCGCCAAGCTGCCGGCCGACGTGCACTTCGTGCGTATCCCGGCCATGTTCGGCGGCATCTGGAACGTCCACGGCCAGCTGTTCCTGACCCTGGAAGCCATGGGCGTGGAGCACAAGGTGCACACCGCGGTGTTCGACGCCATCCACAAGGAAGGCAAGAAACTCGCCACTCCGGAAGAAATGGCCGACTTCCTCGCCCCGCTGGGCGTGGACAAGGACAAGTTCCTCAGCACCTTCGACTCGTTCGCCATCAAGGGCCAGATCGAGAAGGACAAGAAACTGGCCATGGCCTACCAGATCAGCGGCGTACCGACCATGGTCGTCAACGGCAAGTACCGCTTCGACATCGGTTCGGCCGGCAGCCCGGAGAAGGCCCTGGAACTGGCCGACTTCCTGATCGCCAAGGAACGCGACGCCGCCAAGGGCGCCCAGTAAGGTAGCCGGGCATGCTGCGCAGGCACAGCCAGCAACGCACCGCGGGAGCCCGCCTGGCGCGGGTCAACCCGCAGGCGGAGGCTGGCGAGTATCCCGCCGACGGCCGCCTGCGCCTGCTCAGCTTCAACATCCAGGTGGGCATCAGCACCGAGCGCTACCGCCACTACCTGACCCGCGGCTGGCAGCACCTGCTGCCCACCGCCGGGCGCGCCAGCAACCTGCAGCGCATCGGCGACCTGCTCGCCAACTACGACCTGGTGGCCCTGCAGGAAGCCGATGGCGGCAGCCTGCGCTCGGGCTACGTCAACCAGGTGGAGCACCTGGCCCAGCTCGGCGCCTTCCCCTACTGGTACCAGCAGCTCAATCGCAACCTCGGGCGCATCGCCCAGCACAGCAACGGGCTGCTCAGCCGCCTGCGTCCGAGCGCCCTGGAAGACCACCCGCTGCCCGGCCCGCGCGGCCGCGGCGCCATCCTCATGCGCTTCGGCGAAGGCGATAACGCCCTGGCCGTGGTGATGATGCACCTCGCCCTCGGCGCGCGTACCCGCACCCGCCAGCTCGCCTACATCCGCGAACTGCTGCAGGGCTACCGCCACCAGGTGCTGATGGGCGACATGAACACCCACGCCAGCGACCTGCTCGAAAGCTCGCCGCTGCGCGACCTCGGGCTGATCGCCCCGCAGGTCGAGGCGACATTCCCCAGCTGGCGCCCGCAGCGCTGCCTGGACCACATCCTGCTCAGCCCCGAGCTGACCCTGGAGCGGGTCAGCGTGCTGCCCGAGCCGATCTCCGACCACCTGCCGGTGGCCGTCGAGATCCGCCTGCCGGACGGTTGCCGGGAAGACTCCGCGCTTGCCCTGAAGGACGCTCGATGAGCCGCGACGAGAACCAGCGCTGGAAGGAAAAGTACCTCGCCAACATCGAGCAGCAGGAACGCCTGGAGAGCCGCTGGGAGGCGCGCATCGACCTGCTGCGGCGCGGCCTGGTGCGCAGCAGCCTGGCGGCCGAGGGCAGCGACAAGGCGGTCGACCAGTGCATGCAGGAACTGCGTGAACTGCTGCGCCGCAACGACATAGACGCCGGTCTCTCGCGGCTGATCCCGCGCCTGGAAAAGACCGTGCTGGACTCCGAGCAGCGCCGCCAGCAGCGCATCCGCCAGAACGTCACCGCGCTGCAGCAGATCGCCCAGCAGCTGCTCGGCCTGGACCTGCCGCGCGACGTGCGCCTGCCGCTGAAGCTGTTCGCCCGCGACCTGGAAGCGCGCGCCAGCCAGTCCCGCGAGCTGCCGGTGCTGCTCGGCGAGTTGGGCAACCTGCAGCGCCGCGTGCTCGACCAACTGGCCGCCGGTCCCGAGGCGCAGCGCCCGGGCCTGTTGCAGCGGCTGTTCGGCGGCCGCGACGACGAGGAAGACAGCGCCACGGCGCCGGCGGAGCCGGTGGCTGAAGCGCAGCCGGCCCCAGCCGCGCCCGCCGCCGATGCCGTTGTCGAAGCGCCAGCGAGCGCCGAGACCGCCCCCGTATCCGCGCCGGTCCAGGAAGAAAGCGCCCCGGCGGTGCTCGAAACCTGGTCGGCGCCGCCCGGCGAAGCGCCACAAAGGCCCGCCGCCGCGCTGGACAGCCTGCCGCTGCCCGCCGGGCTGATTCCCAGCTCGCCGCGCCCGGTGCTGCTCGACGTCGAGGGCGACCAGCAATACGCCCTGCCGCCGATGCCCGAGCCCGGCTACAGCGCGGTGGCGCCGCACATCGAGGCCAGCCTGCTGCACCTGCTCGACGAGCTGCAGCTGCCGACCTCCCACCGTACCCAGGCCGAAGCCCTGCGCGAGCGCATCAACGGCAGCCTCAACTGGTACGAACTGGTGCCGGTGCTGGACGACCTGGCCGTGCTGGTGCTGGCCCTGAACGACAGCGGCCAGGAAGCCTTCGAAGGCTACCTGGTGCAGCTCAACGAACGCCTGAGCACCTTCCTCGCCAGCCTCGGCTCGGTGCAACAGGGCCAGTCCGACGCCGCCGATGGCGCGCGGCGCCTGGACGACGAACTGCGCGACCATGTCAGCGACCTGCAGAGCAGCGTGCAGCAGGCCACCGACCTGGAATCGCTGAAGCGCTCGGTGGATGGTCGCCTGGAAGGCCTGCTCGGCAGCATCGAGCGGCATCGTCAGGAGCGCGAGGCGCGCGAGCATGAAGCCGGCGAACGCCTGCAGGAGCTGGTGGCGCGGGTCGCCTCGATGGAGGAAGAGGCGCGCAGCGCCCAGGCCAGCATCGAGGACCAGCGGCAGAAGGCCCTCACCGACCCGCTCACCGGCCTGCCCAACCGCGCCGCCCTGAGCGAGCGCCTGGAGCTGGAAGCCGCGCGCGTACAGCGCTTCGGCGGTGACCTGGTGCTGGCGGTACTGGACGTCGACCACTTCAAGCGGATCAACGACGACTTCGGCCACCTGGCCGGCGACAAGGTGCTGAAGATCATCGCCGGCGAGTTGGCCAAGCGCATGCGCAAGACCGACTTCATCGCCCGTTTCGGCGGCGAGGAGTTCGTCGTGCTGCTGCCTTCCACCGGCATGGATGGCGGTCGGCAGATGATCGAATCGCTGCGCGCGGCGGTGGAAAAGATACCCTTCCATTTCAAGGGCGAGCCGCTGACCATCACCTGCTCCGCCGGCCTCGCCCAGCTGCGCGAGGGCGAGCGCAACGAAGCCGCCTTCGAACGCGCCGACCAGGCCCTGTACCGCGCCAAGCGCGGCGGCCGCAACCGCCTGGAGCTGGGCTAAGCGCACCGTGCCCCCGTAGGAGCGCGCCATGCGCGCGATCGCGGCCATCCCCGTGAACGCGCAGGGCGTGGCAGACGTAGGGCGTATAACCGTTCGCGGTTATCCGCCGTTGGCCCGAGCGCCGGAGCTGGGGGCAATGGCGGATAACGCCGCAGGCGTTATGCGCCCTACTGTTTTGCGCAGAAGCGTCCGCGCGGCGCGCGGCCCATCCATCATCTCCGCTTGACGAATGAAAGCTCTTGGGTTTTGATTCGCACCTATAACTTTCGAATCGAAACATAATCCTTCATGTCGAAACGCAACACGCCCCAGCGCCGCCACGAGATCCTCGCCTTGCTCAACCAGCAGGGTGAGGTCAGCGTGGATGACCTCGCCCGGCGTTTCGCCACCTCCGAGGTGACCATTCGCAAGGACCTCGCCGCCCTGGAGAGCAACGGCCTGCTGCTGCGCCGCTACGGCGGCGCCGTGCCGATGCCGCAGGAGCTGCTCGCCGAGGCCACCCCGCCGCTGTCGCCGTACAAGCAGGCCATCGCCCGCGCGGCGGCGGCGTGCATCCGCGAGCACGCGCGGATCATCGTCGACAGCGGCAGCACCACCGCGGCGCTGATCCCCGAGCTTGGGCGCAAGCCCGGCCTGGTGGTGATGACCAACTCGCTGAACGTGGCCAACGCCCTGCGCGAGCTGGAGCGCGAGCCGGTGCTGCTGATGACCGGCGGCACCTGGGATCCGCACTCGGAGTCGTTCCAGGGCCAGGTGGCGGAACAGGTGCTGCGCTCCTACGATTTCGACCAGCTGTTCATCGGCGCCGCCGGCCTCGACCCGGCCCGCGGCACCACCACCTTCAATGAACTGCTCGGGCTCAGCCGGGTCATGGCCGAGGTCGCCCGCGAGGTGATCGTCATGGCCGAGGCCGACAAGCTCGGGCGGCGCATGCCCAACCTGGAGCTGCCGTGGAGCAGCATCCAGACCCTGATCACCGACGAACGCCTCAGCGACGAGGCGTGCGCCCAGATCGAGGCGCGCGGCGTGAAAGTCGTACGCGCGCGCTGAACGAACCCAGGAGAACGCCCCATGTGTGGAATCGTTGGCGCCATCGCCGAACGTAACGTCACCCCGATCCTCGTCGAGGGCCTCAAGCGCCTCGAGTACCGTGGCTACGATAGCGCCGGCCTGGCCCTGGTGGACGCCGCCGGCACCCTGCAGCGGCGCCGTCGCGTCGGCAAGGTGGCCAGCCTCGAACAGGCCCTGGCCGAGCAGCCGCTGGCCGGCAGCCTGGGCATCGCCCACACCCGCTGGGCCACCCACGGCGCGCCGAGCGAGGCCAACGCCCACCCGCATTTCTCCCACGACCAGCTGGCGGTGGTGCACAACGGCATCATCGAGAACCACGAGGAGCTGCGCGAGTACCTCAAGGGCCAGGGCTACGTGTTCACCTCGCAGACCGACACCGAGGTCATCGTCCACCTGCTGCACCTGCGCCTGCGCGAGCTGGGCGACCTGACCGTGGCGCTCAAGGCCACCGTCAAGGAACTGCACGGCGCCTACGGCCTGGCGGCGATCAGCCTGGCCCAGCCGGACCGCATCGTCGCCGCGCGCAGCGGCAGCCCGCTGGTGATCGGCCTGGGCCTGGGCGAGAACTTCCTCGCTTCCGACCAGCTGGCGCTGCGCCAGGTCACCGACCGCTTCGTCTACCTGGAGGAAGGCGACATCGTCGAGCTGCGCCGCGACAGCGTGCAGCTGTGGGACGCCGAAGGCCGTCCGGTGGTCCGCGAGGCCGTGCAGTACCACGAGGGCGCCGAGGCCGCCGACAAGGGCGAGTACCGCCACTTCATGCTCAAGGAAATCCACGAGCAGCCCAAGGTGGTGCAACGCACCCTGGAAGGCCGCCTGGGCGGCAACCAGGTGCTGGTGGAGAACTTCGGGCCGAACGCCGCCGAGCTGTTCGCCAAGGTGCGCAACGTACAGATCGTCGCCTGCGGCACCAGCTACCACGCCGGCATGGTCGCGCGTTACTGGCTGGAGGAGCTGACCGGCATCCCCTGCCAGGTCGAGGTGGCCAGCGAGTTCCGCTACCGCAAGGTGGCGGTGCAGCCGGACGCCCTGTTCGTCACCATCTCCCAGTCCGGCGAGACCGCCGACACCCTGGCCGCGCTGCGCAACGCCAAGCAGCTGGGCTTCCTCTCCAGCCTGGCGATCTGCAACGTCGCCACCAGCTCGCTGGTGCGCGAGTCGGACATGACCCTGCTGACCCTGGCCGGCCCGGAGATCGGCGTGGCCTCGACCAAGGCCTTCACCACCCAGCTGGTCGCCCTGCTGCTGCTGACCCTGGCCATCGGTCGGGTCCAGGGGCGCCTCGACGAGGGCGTCGAGGCCGAGCTGGTGGAAGCCCTGCGCCGCCTGCCCACGCGCCTGGAAGAAGCCCTGGCGATGGACAAGGTGGTGGAGAAGGTCGGCGAGCTGTTCGCCGAGAAGAACCACACCCTGTTCCTCGGCCGTGGCGCGCAGTACCCGGTGGCGATGGAAGGCGCGCTGAAGCTCAAGGAAATCTCCTACATCCACGCCGAGGCCTACCCGGCCGGCGAACTCAAGCACGGCCCGTTGGCGCTGGTCGACAGCGACATGCCGGTGGTCACGGTGGCGCCGAACAACGAGTTGCTGGAGAAGCTCAAGTCCAACCTGCAGGAAGTGCGCGCGCGCGGCGGCGAACTGATCGTCTTCGCCGAAGGCAACAGCGGCATCGGCAACGGCCCCGGCACCCACGTGGTGAGCATGCCGCCGATCCACGACTGCCTGGCGCCGATCCTCTACACCGTGCCCCTGCAGCTGCTGTCCTACCACGTCGCCGTGCTCAAGGGCACCGACGTCGACCAGCCGCGCAACCTGGCCAAGTCCGTCACCGTCGAGT
>NZ_JARJLT010000369.1 GCF_029335315.1 Pseudomonas citronellolis | reverse complement strand
ACCAAGAAAAGACCAGAATCTTCGCTTTGCCAGGGTAATTTTTTCGTAAATCCGTTACCGCCTTTCGGTGGTGCCCGAAAGATCGCGCCCTCAGGCGTGGTGCAGGTACCAGCGCCAGTCCTGCTCGCCGACCTCGCCCATGAACTGGCGGTACTCCTCCCACTTGATCGCCAGGAACACCTGGAGGAATTCCTCGCCCAGCGCCTCGCGGGCCCAGGCCGAGCCTTCAAGGGCGCGCAGCGCGGTGAGCCAGTCGGTGGGGAGGAACTCGCGGGCCTGCTCGTAGCCGTTGCCGACGATGGCCGAGCCCGGGTCGAGCTGCTCGCGGATGCCCCGGTGGATGCCGGCGAGGATCGCGGCGGAGGCCAGGTAGGGGTTGGCGTCGGCGCCGCAGATGCGGTGCTCGATGTGCCGGCTCTTGGCTGGCCCGCCCGGCACGCGGAACGACACGGTGCGGTTGTTCACGCCCCAGCTCTTGGCCAGCGGCGCGTAGCTGTTGGCCTGGAAGCGGCGGAAGGAGTTGGCGTTGGGGCAGAAGATCGCCAGCGAGTCGAGCAGGGTGGCCATCATGCCACCGATGGAGTGCCGCAGCAGCGGCGTGCCCTGTGGGTCTTCGCTGGCGTAGAGGTTGTTGCCCTCGGCGTCGGCCAGGCTGACGTGCAGGTGCATGCCGCTGCCCGCGCGGTCGCCGAACGGCTTGGCCATGAAGCAGGCCTGCAGCCCGTGCTTGTTCGCCACGCCCTTGACCAGGCGCTTGTAGCGCACGCCTTCGTCGATCGCCTGGAGCACGTCGAAGCGGTGCTCCAGGGTCAGTTCCAGCTGGCCCGGCGCGTATTCCGAGATGGCCGTGCGCACCGGCAGGCCCTGGGCCTCGCAGGCGGCGTAGAGGTCGTCGAGGAACGGCTGTACCTGTTCCAGTTCGTACACGCCGTAGACCTGCGGCGCCTGCGGGCGCACACCGTTCATCTGGGTGGCCGGCTGCGGGCGGCCCTGGGCGTCGCGCTGCTTGTCGAGCAGGTAGAACTCCAGCTCCACCGCCATCACCGGGTGGAAGCCGTCGGCCTTGAGCCGGTCGACCACGCGCACCAGCGCCTGGCGCGGGTCGGCCGGGGTGGCCGGCAGGCCCTGGGTCGGGTGCATGCTCACCTGCAGCTGGCCGGTGGGCGAACTGCGCCAGGGTTGCAGGGTCAGGCTGCCGGGCAGCGGGTAGGTCCAGCAGTCGGCGTCGGCCACTTCCCAGACCAGCCCGGTGCCTTCGACGTCCTCGCCCTGCACGGTGAGCGCGAGGATCGAACTGGGCAGCGGCCGGCCGTTGTCGTAGATGGCCAGCAGCTCGTCGCGGTGCAGCAGCTTGCCGCGCGGGATGCCGTTGGCGTCGATGATGAACAGTTCGATGCTGCGCACCTCGGGGTGCGCGGCGAGGAAGGCTTCGGCTTCCTGGCGGTCGGCGAATTGCATGATGGTCCTCGGTGGCGCTTGGCGCGCCGGATGTTCTCTTGTGGGAGCAGCGGCCTAGCCGGCTGCGCCGAAGTGTTCTTCGTAGGAGCGAGCTTGCTCGCGAACCCGCCCACGCTGCGGATTTGCAAAGAGCGTTCGCGAGCAAGCTCGCTCCTACAGGTTCGGGTGCGGCGATCAGCTCTCTCGCGCGCCGGGGATCGCCAGCAGCTCGCCAATGCCCGCGTCGAGGGTCTCGATCAGGCGGTCGACGTCGGCTTCGGTGGTGTCCGGGCAGCACAGGGTCATGTTGTGGAACGGCGTGATCAGGATGCCGCGGTTGATCAGGTACAGGTGCAGGGCCATCTGCAGTTCGTCGTGGAACGCGGCCTCGGCCTCGGCGCCGGTGCGCGGCGATACCGGGCAGAACTGGAACTCGCTGCGCGCGCCCAGCTCGGTCACCGACCACTTCAGGTCGTACTTGCCGATCAACCGGCGGAAGCCGTCGGCCAGGCGCTTGGCCAGCGGCAGCATGTGTGCGTAGGCGGCCTGGGTCATCACCTGTTCCAGGTTGGCGCGCATGCAGTGCATGGCCAGGGCGTTGGCCGAGAGGGTGGTGCCCATGCCGCTGTGGCCGTGGCCATGGCTGTCTTCCTGGGCCTTCTGCCGCGAGGCGAGCATGCGCTCGGCCATCTCCGCGCTGCAGCCGAAGATGCCGCAGGGCACGCCGCCGGCGATCGGCTTGCCGACCACGAAGAAGTCCGGGTCGAGGTTCCACAGCTGGGTGCAGCCGCCGATGCCGGTGGAGATGGTGTGGGTCTCGTCGATGATCAGCAGGGTGCCGTACTTGCGGGTCAGCTCGCGGCATTTCTGCATGAAGCCCGGGTCGGGCAGGACCATGCCGATGTTGGTCATCGCCGGCTCGCAGAGCAGGGCGCAGACGTCGCCCTGGGCCAGCGCGGCCTCCAGCGCCTCGACATCGTTGAAGGGGATCGAGCGGCTGTACTGGGTCAGGTCGTAGGCCTGGCCGACCAGGCCGGAGCGCGGCACGGTCTCGCCGTCGCGGTAGCGCACCATGACGTCGTCGACGGTGCCGTGGTAGCAGCCGTCGAACACCAGCAGGGTCTTGCGCTCGGTGATCGCGCGGGCCCAGCGCAGCACGTAGCGGTTGGAGTCGGTGGCGGTGGCGGTGACCTGCCAGAACGGCAGGCCGAAGCGCGCGGCCAGCAGTTCGCCGCAGACCACGGCGTCTTCGCCCGGGAGCATGGTGGTCAGGCCGTTGTTGGCCTGCTCGGCGATGGCCTTGGCCACCGGGTCCGGCGAGTGGCCGAACATGGTGCCGGTGTCGCCCAGGCAGAAGTCGATGTATTCGTGGCCGTCCACGTCGTAGAAACGGGCGCCCTTGGCGCGCTCGACGAACAGCGGGCACGGGGTCGACCAGTCGGCCATCCAGTGCATCGGCACACCGGCGTACAGCGAGTTGCGCGCGCGCTCGGCCAGGGCCACGGATTTCGGATTCTGTTCCAGGAAGCGTTGGCGTTCGCGGGCGGTGAAAACATCCACGGCCTGTTGGGCGATTCCGCTGGCGGTCATTTTGCACACCTCGTTTGTTTTTTTGCACATCTTCCATTTGTGATCACAAAAATGTCAATACATGCCGATGACCGCCTGTTAATCTGCCGCTGAACATGATTTGTGATCACAACTGAGGATGGCGCATGACGGGACAATGGCAAGGCCAGGTCGCATTGATCAGCGGTGCCGGCAGCGAGGCCGGCATCGGTTTCGCCGTGGCCCGGCGCCTGGCGCGCGACGGCGTGCGCCTGCTGCTCAGCGCCAGCAGCGCGCGGGTCGAGCAACGCGCCGCCGAATTGCGCGCCCTCGGCGTCGACGCCAGGGCGATGAGCGCCGACCTCACCCGCGAGGACGACGTCGCCGCGCTGGCCGCCTGGGCCGAGGCCCAGTGGGGCCGGGTGGACATCCTGGTGAACAACGCCGGCATGGCCATGCAGGGTAGCCCCGAGCCGTTCGCCGAAGTGGCCGGGATGGACCTGGCCACCTGGAACCTGTCGCTGGCGCGCAACCTGACCAGCGCCTTCCTGCTCACCCGCGCGCTGCTGCCGGGCATGCAGGCGCGCGGCTATGGGCGCATCGTCAACGTCAGCTCCACCACCGGCACCCGCGGCAGCAACCCTGGCGAGGCGGCCTACAGCGCGGCCAAGGCCGGCATGCTCGGCCTGAGCATGGGCCTGGCGCTGGAGGTGGCGCGCCAGGGTGTGACGGTGAACAGCGTGGCGCCGGGCTGGATCGCCACGGCGTCGAGCACCGAGGAAGAGGCCCATGCGGGCCGGCATACGCCGCTCGGCCGCGCCGGGCGGCCCGAGGAAGTGGCGGCGGCGGTGGCTTTCCTCGCCTCGCCCGAGGCCAGCTACATCACCGGCGAGGTGCTGGTGGTGGATGGCGGCAACTGTCTGATCGAGAACAAGGGAAACTGAAACGATGAACCACGACTGCAGCCTGACCTTCGCCCAACTCCCGGCCCCGCCGGCCCGCGCGGAGTGACTTCATGGCCGAGAACCTCCAGGAACAGCTGTACCAGAACCTGCGCCAGGCCCTGCTCAGCGGGCGTTTCCAGCCCGGCGAGCGCTTGAAGATCCGCGACCTGGCGGATGAGTGGGGCACCAGCCCGATGCCGGTCCGCGCCGCCTTGCAGCGGCTGGTGGCCGAAGGCGCCCTGGAGGGCGAGCCGCAGCGTTCGTTGCGCGTGCCACTGATGACCCGCGAGCGCTTCCTGCAGATCCTGCAGGTGCGGCAGTCGCTGGAGGGCCTGGCGGCGGAAGACGCGGTGCCGCGCCTGGAGGCGGTGGATATCAGGACGCTGGAGGTTTGCACCGAGGCGATGGAGGCGGCGGTGCAGCGGCGTGACGTGGCGGCCTACCTCGAGCACAACAGCCGCTTCCACCTGACGCTCTACCGCGCCTGTGGCAACCCTACGCTGTTGCGCATGATCGAGGCGCTCTGGCTGCAGGTCGGGCCGTTCTTCAACCGGCTGTTCACCGAGGCGGACCTGTCATTGCGCCTGAACGACTTCCACGAGCACGCCCTGGAGGCGGTGCGCCGTGGCGACGCCCGTGGCGCGCGGGCGGCCATCGAACAGGATCTGGGCTATTTCGGCCAGTTCCTGCTCAACCTGCTGTCTCTGGAGTCGGGAAGCCGACGCGACGCGCGCTGAGGCGCGTCACTCGGACTTGATGTAGCGGACGTTGTCTTTCTTGATCAGGATGGTCTGGCCGTCCAGCTGCTCGAATTCGTAGTAGTCGTGGTACTTGTCGAAGTCGGCGTGGTCCTTGACCAGGACCTCGCTGCCGTCGGTCAGCGCCACCACGGCCTTGTCGGCGCAGCCGGCGAGGCCGAGCAGCAAAACGCTGAGGAAGAGGAATTTCAGCTTCATAGAGTCTCCAAGGGACATCGTGGACCGACCTTGGCAGCAGGTTCGGCACACGCTCGGTAGCCACTCAGACAACCGCTCCGCAGGGAAATTCAGTGGTTTCGGCTCAGGTGTCCAACCATACGTCGCGTGCCCAGGTCCACACCGAGTCCCAGGTTTCCTCGGTGAGTTCGGCGTCCGCCCAGAGCACCACCTCGCCGTCCTGGGCCACCGCGTAGTAGTCGTCACCATCGGCGCAAAGCGGTATCAGCTCGCGCGGCAGGCCCATCGCCCAGGCCACCGCGGCCACCTCCGGCAGGTAGGTGTGGGACTGCGGATCGGTCACGGTGACCGGCTCCAGGCGGCCATAGACGACGTCGCTGACCTTGAGGAGGAACTCGCGGAATTCCGACGGAAGGCCGATCAGCAGCTCTTCCTCGATCTCCACCAGCAGCTCTTCGTCCGGCAGCTCCAGGGGAACCGGGACGGGTTCGTTGAGTTCACGCAATTGCTCGATGACGTCTTCCACGGCTGGGCCTCACGATTGACTGGCGCGCTTTATACAGTAGTAGCCGGGCCAGGGCGCAAGGTCACGTAATCGGTGAACGGTGGCGAAAACGAAAAAGCCCGGCGAATGCCGGGCTTTTTCTTGTCACTTCGGGTCAACCGTTCTGACGGATGCCCGCCAGCAGCCAGGGCTGGTCCTGGCCCTGGGCACGCTCCATGCGCCAGCTTTCGCTGAAGGTCTCACCCTGGTCGAAGCGCGAGGTCTTCGACAGGCCGCTGAAGGTCAGGGTGGCGACGGTCTTGTCGGCCTGGTCGTCGACGCCTTCCAGCTGCACCTGCAGGTTGTCGATGTAGGTGGACTGGTAGCCCTCGCCCAGCTCGGCGCGTTCCTGCTTCAGCCACTGCAGCATCTGCGGGCTGACGAACTCGGCGATCTTGTCCATCTCGTTGGCGTCCCAGTGCTGCTGCAGGGACAGGAAGTGCTCGCGGGCGGCGCCGACGAAGCGCTGCTCGTCGAACCAGCTCGGCGCGTTGATCGCCGGGGCCGGGGCTGCCGCACGGGCGCTGGCGCCGAACGGCGACGGCTGGGCGGCCGGCATTTCGCGCTGCATCGGGGCGTGG
The DNA here is from genome assembly GCF_029335315.1 of Pseudomonas citronellolis. Taxonomy (GTDB): domain Bacteria; phylum Pseudomonadota; class Gammaproteobacteria; order Pseudomonadales; family Pseudomonadaceae; genus Pseudomonas; species Pseudomonas citronellolis_A. The sequence goes on along the minus strand of NZ_JARJLT010000369.1, from coordinate 2,419 downwards.
CCGGCCATCGCCGGTTGGCCCTGGGCCTGCTGGCGACGACGCGAGGCGATGAAGCGGAAGGCGATGAAGGCGATCAGGGCGATGATCAGGATGTCGAGGAACTGCATGCCCTGGAAGCCGTCGCCCATGAACATGGAGGCAAGCAGGCCGCCGGCGGCGATGCCGGCCAGCGGGCCGAGCCAGCGCGACGCGCCGCCGGCCGCGGCGGCGCCAGCGGCAGCGCCGGCTGCGGGCGCGGCGGCATTGGGGGTGTTCGGGGCGGTGCTGGGCTGCGCCTGGCGGGTCTGGTGGCTGGGCGCCGAGCCCATGCTCTTGCCGCCGCCGAACCGCTTGGCGGCATTGACGTCGAGGCTGAGCGTCACGGCGACACAGAAGGCCATGGCAAGGCTGAGAAAGCGCTTCATCGTGGTCATTCTCTTGGTTGGAATACGACGCGCGCCATGTTGCCGAGCATCGCCCGATGGGACCAGCCGGATTTTGTTTCGGGCTGTTGCCCTGCGGCATGCGGCCGCGCCGCCGGGCGACGGCGCGATCGTCTGTTACCGGGTTTTTCAGCGCCCTCGCGAGCCTCGACCCTTTGGTAGGCTGCGGCGTAGCGGGGCCGCTGGCCGCGCGATCCCCACTGTCTCATCGCGCGAGGACCGCCGCCATGCACGCCATCGACTTCATCCAGGACCTCGCGGTGATCATGCTGATCGCCGGCTTCGTCACCATCCTCTGCCACCGCTTCAAGCAGCCGGTGGTGCTCGGCTACATCATCGCCGGGGTGATCATCGGCCCGCACACGCCGCCCTTCGCCCTGGTCCACGACGAGGAGACGATCAAGACCCTGGCCGAGCTCGGGGTGGTCTTCCTGATGTTCTGCCTGGGCCTGGAGTTCAGCCTGCGCAAGCTGTTCCAGGTCGGCGCCACGGCCTTCATCGCGGCCTTCCTGGAGATCACCCTGATGATCTGGGCCGGCTTCGAGATCGGCCGGCTGTTCGACTGGAGCACCATGGACTCGCTGTTCCTCGGCGCGATCCTGGCGATGTCCTCGACCACCATCATCATCAAGGTGCTGGGCGACCTGAAGCTGAAGAACGAGCGCTTCGCCCAGCTGATCTTCGGCGTGCTGATCATCGAGGACATCCTCGGCATCGGCATCATCGCGTTGTTCTCCGGCATCGCCGTGAGCGGCACCGTGGAGGCCGACCAGGTGTTCTCCACGGTGGGCAAGCTGAGCCTGTTCATGGTCGTCGCGCTGGTCGTCGGCATCCTCCTGGTGCCGCGCCTGCTGGCCTACGTGGCGAAGTTCGAGAGCAACGAGATGCTGCTGGTGACGGTGCTCGGCCTGTGCTTCGGCTTCTGCCTGCTGGTGGTGAAGCTGGAGTACAGCATGATCCTCGGCGCCTTCCTGATCGGCGCGATCATGGCCGAATCGCGCCAGCTGCTGCAGATCGAGCGGCTGATGGAACCGGTGCGCGACATGTTCAGCGCGATCTTCTTCGTCGCCATCGGCCTGACCATCGACCCCAGGGTGCTGGTGGACTACGCCGCGCCGATCCTGGTGATCACCCTGGTGGTGGTGCTCGGCAAGCTGATCTCCTGCGGCACCGGCGCCTACATCGCCGGCAACGACGGGCGCACCTCGATGCGGGTGGGCATGGGGCTTTCGCAGATCGGCGAGTTCTCCTTCATCATCGCCGCGCTGGGCATGAGCCTGGGCGTCACCAGCGACTTCCTCTATCCGGTGGTGGTCGGGGTGTCGGCCATCACCACGCTGCTCACTCCTTACCTGATCCGTTCCGCCGACCCGCTGGCGCTGTACCTGGGGCGCACGTTGCCGTCGCCGCTGGTGCGGGTGTTCGGCCTGTACGGCGAGTGGCTGCGCAACATCCGCCCGCGCGGCGACAAGGCGGTGATCGCCGGGATGATCCGGCGCATCCTGCTGCAGGTGGGGGTGAACCTGGTGCTGGTGATCGCGATCTTCTTCGGCCTGGCGTTCTTCGCCGAGCGGATTTCCGCCTGGCTGGCCAACTGGGTCGAGCCGGAGGCGCTGCACAAGGCCCTGGTGTGGGGCGCCGCGCTGTTGCTGTCGCTGCCGTTCCTGATCGCCGCCTACCGCAAGCTCAAGGCGTTGGCCATGCTGCTGGCGGAAATGGGGGTCAAGGCCGAAAGCGCCGGGCGCCACACCGCGCGGGTGCGCCGGGTGATCGCCGAGCTGATCCCGCTGTTGTCGCTGGGCGGCATGATGCTGCTGCTGGCGGCGCTCAGTTCGAGCATCCTGCCGCCGGGCGAGCTGCTGCTGGGGGTGGCGCTGGTCGCCGCGCTGGCGCTGGCGGTGGGCTGGCGCTGGTTCATCCGCCTGCACTCGCGGATGCAGATCGCCCTGCTGGAGACCCTGGAGCACGGCAAGGGCGGGCATTGAGCGCGAGGACGA
>NZ_JARJLT010000368.1 GCF_029335315.1 Pseudomonas citronellolis | reverse complement strand
AAGCTGCCGGGCGCCGAAATCCATTCGAGGTCCCGCCATGCGCAAATCCGCCCTGTTCGCCACCCTCGGCCTGCTCGCCGTCCTCAACGCGCCCGCCGTGTTCGCCCACGCGCACCTCAAGGGCGAGGTGCCGGCCGCCGACAGTACCGCCAGCGCGCCGAAGGAACTGCGGCTGACGTTCTCCGAGGGCGTCGAGGCGAAGTTCACCAAGGTCAGCGTTACCGGCGCCGACGGCAAGGCCGTGAAGGTGGCCGGCATCGCCACCGCCGAGGGCGACGCCAAGGTGCTGCTGGTGACCTTCGAGCAGCCGCTGCCGGCCGGCGAATACAAGGTTCAGTGGCACGCGGTGTCGGTGGACACCCACAAGAGCGAGGGGAGCTACGCCTTCAAGGTCGCGCCCTGAGCCATGCCTGATGTGATTCGGGGGCGCGTCTGGCATGGATGACGCCCTGGTCTTCTGTCGTTTCCTGCACCTGGCCCTGAGCCTGTCGCTGTTCGGCGTCGCGCTGTTCCGCGCGGTGCTGCGCCGCCAGGAGCCCGCCGCGCTGGCGGCGCTGGACGGCCGGGTGCTCGCCTGGCTGCGCGGCGGCGCCGTGCTGGCGCTGCTCAGCGGCCTGGCCTGGCTCGGCCTGGTGGCGGCGAGCATGGCTGGCGACTGGTCCGCCGCCTTCGACGGGCCGACCCTGAAGCTGGTGCTGGGCGAGACCTTCTTCGGCCGCGCCTGGGCCTGGCACCTGCTGGCCAACCTCGGCTTGCTGGTGACGCTGTGGCTGCCGTTGTCGGCGGACAACCCGCTGCGCCCGCTGCTGGCCGGCGCGCTGCTGGCCAGCCTGGCCCCGGTCGGCCATGGCGCCATGCTCGACGGCTGGGCCGGCGTCGGCCTGATGCTCAACCAGGGCCTGCACCTGCTCTGCGCCGGCGCCTGGCTCGGCGGCCTGCTGTTGCTGGCGGCGCTGCTGTACCGCGCGCCGGACTCCACCCATGGCGCGGCGCTGCGCCGTTTCAGCGGGGTCGGCTACCTGCTGGTGGCGGGCGTTGCGGCCAGCGGCCTGGTCAATGTCTGGGCGCTGGTCGGGCAATGGCCGGACCCGCGCACCTCGACCTTCGGCCGGGTGCTGACGATCAAGCTGCTGCTGGTGGCCGGGATGCTCGCCCTGGCGCTGCTCAATCGCCTGGCCCTGGCGTTCCGCGAGAAGCGCCTGCTGGCGCTGCGCCGCAGCGTGCTGCTGGAGTGGCTGTGCGGGCTGGCGGCGGTGGCGGCTGTGTCGCTGCTGGGAACATTGTCCCCGGCCGGTTGATTCGGTGGGTTCGCGAGCAAGCTCGCTCCTACAGGGAGTGCAGCTCTTCGTAGGAGCGAGCTTGCTCACGAACAGGCGCTCAATGCGCCGGGAGGATCACCCCGCGGCACTCGCCGAAGCCGATCCGTGCGTACCCCTCGCGTTCGCACCAGGCGCGGAAGATCACCTCGTCGCCGTCCTGCAGGAAGGTGCGTTGCTCGCCACCGGGCAGGTCCAGCGGCTGCTTGCCGCCGAGGGTGCTCTCCAGCAGGCTGCCGAAGGCTTCCGGCTGCGGTCCGGAGAGGGTGCCGGAACCGAACAGGTCGCCGGGTTGCAGCTTGCAGCCGCCGGCGCTGTGGTGGGCGACCATCTGCGCCACCGTCCAGTACATGTTGCGCGTGTTGCTCAGCGCCAGGCGCACCGGCTCCAGGCCCTTCTCGCGCATGGCGGCGGTCAGCAGCAGCACCTCCAGCTGGATATCGAAGGCGCCCTGGGCCTGGTCGTGTTCGTCGAGCAGGTAGGGCAGCGGCTGCGGGTCGCCCTCCGGGCGCGCCGGCTGGGCCTTGCGGAACGGCGCCAGGGCCTCGGCGCTGACCACCCAGGGCGACACGCTGGTGGCGAAGTTCTTCGCCAGGAACGGGCCCAGCGGCTGGTATTCCCAGGCCTGCACGTCGCGCGCCGACCAGTCGTTGAGCAGGCAGTAGCCGGCCACGTGCTGCTCGGCCTGGCCGATGCCGATGGCCTCGCCCATCTCGTTGCCGGCGCCGATCCAGATGCCCAGCTCCAGTTCGTAGTCCAGCCGCTTGCTCGGGCCGAAGGATGGGGCCTCGGCGCCCGGCGCCAGGGTCTGGCCGTTGGGCCGGCGCACCGCCGCGCCGGAGGCGACCACGGTGGAGGCGCGGCCGTGATAGCCGATCGGCACGTGCTTGTAGTTGGGCAGCAGCGGGTTGTCCGGGCGGAACAGGCGGCCGACGTTGTTGGCGTGGTGGATGCCGACGTAGAAGTCGGTGTAGTCGCCGACCCGCGCCGGCAGGTGCAACCGGCAGCTGGCCTGGGCCGGCAGCAGGCCGGCGCCCAGTTCCTGCAGGCGCGCCTGTTGCGGGCTGCCTTCGGCGAGCAGCGCCTGCAGCTGTTCGCGCAGCACCCGGCGCGGGCCGGCGCCGAGGGCGAAGAAGGCGTTGAGGTCGCCGCCGCTGGCGGCTTCGGCGGCGTGCCGGGCCTCGCCCTCGAACAGGTCGGCGGCCAGCGCCGCCTTGAGGTCGAAGATCAGCTCGCCGATCGCCACGCCGCCGCGCGGTTCGCGGCCGGCGCTGCTGAACACGCCCATCGGCAGGTTCTGCAGGGGGAAGTCGGGGTGACCGTTGGCGGAGTCGATCCAGCTGCGGCGGTTGTCTGCCTGGTTCATTCGCTCAATTCCTCTGGAAGGTCTTGGCCATGCCGCTCCAGCAGGCGTCGTAGTCGCGCTGCAGTTGCGGGCAGTCGAGAGCGTAGCGGGTCGGGCGCAGGACCCGGCCGGTCTCGAACATGAAGGCCATGGTGTTGTCGATCTTGTGTGGCGCCAGCTCGGCGGCGATGGCTTGTGCGGTGCTGGCGTTGTCCGGGCCGTGGGCGCTCATGCAATTGTGCAGCGAGGCACCGCCGGGGGCGAAGCCGTCGGCCTTGGCGTCGTAGGCGCCGAGGATCAGGCCCATGAATTCGTTCATCAGGTTGCGGTGGAACCACGGCGGGCGGAAGGTGCTTTCGGCCACCATCCAGCGCGGCGGGAAGATCACGAAGTCGACGTTGGCCATGCCGTGGGTGTCGCTGGGCGAGGTGAGCACGGTGAAGATCGACGGGTCCGGGTGGTCGTAGCTGACCGTGCCGAGGGTGTTGAACAGGCGCAGGTCGTACTTGTAGGGCACGTTGTTGCCGTGCCAGGCGACCACGTCCAGCGGCGAGTGGTCGAGCTCGCAGGCCCAGAGTTCGCCAAGGAACTTCTGCACCAGTTGCACCGGCGCGTCGATGTCTTCGTAGCGCGCCACCGGGGCGAGGAAGTCGCGCGGGTTGGCCAGGCCGTTGCTGCCGATCGGGCCGAGGTCGGGAATGCGCAGCGCGGCGCCGTGGTTCTCGCAGATATAGCCGCTGGCGCTGGCGTCGAGCAGCTCGACGCGGAACTTCAGGCCACGCGGGATCACCGCGATCTCCTGCGGCTCGATGTCCAGCAGCCCCAGTTCGGTGGCCAGGCGCAGGCGGCCCTGCTGCGGGACGATCAGCAGTTCGCCGTCGGCGTCGAAGAACACCCGGTCCATGGAGCGGTTGGCGCGGTACAGGTGCACGCTCACGCCGCTGGCCTGCTCGGGGTCGGCGGTGGCGGCGAGGCTCAGCAGGCCGTCGAGGAAGTCGGTCGGTTCGCTGGGCAGGTCGTGGGGGTTCCAGCGCAGGCGGTTGGGGTTCACCGGGCCCGGCTCGCGGCCGGGAATCTGCCGCGCCAGGCGCTCGAAGCGCGGGTGGCTGGCCGACGGTTTGATGCGGTACAGCCAGGTGCGCCGGGCCTCGCTGCGCGGCACGGTGAAGGCGGTGCCGGAGAACTGCTCGGCGTACAACCCGTAGGGCGCCCGCTGCGGCGAATTGCGCCCGAGCGGCAGGGCGCCGGGCAGGGCCTCGCTGCTGAACTGGTTGTTGAACCCGCTGAGGTAGCTGAGCGATTCGACGGACGACATGGCGGCCTCGTTATTTTTGTAATCAAATTACGAATAACGTAATTTGAATGCCGGAAGGGGTCAAGCTATAACAGCGCCTCCATTGCTCAACGAGTCCTCGCATGGCCACTCCCAAGGACACCGGCGCCGCGCCGAAACGCCAGAAAGTGCAAGCCGCCGAAGTCGGTACGGATATCCTCAGGGGCCTCGCCGACCTGGCCCCGGCGACCTCGCTGTCGCGCCTGGCCGAGCACGTCGGCATGCCCGCGGCCAAGGTCCACCGCTACCTGCAGGCGCTGATCGCCAGCGGCTTCGCCGAGCAGGACGTGGCCACCAACCACTACGCCCTGGGGCCGGAGGCGCTGTTCGTCGGCCTGGCGGCGATCGGCCGGCTCGATGTGGTGCGCGCCGCCGCCACGCACCTGAGCGAGCTGCGCGATGAACTCAATGAAACCTGTTTCCTCGCCGTGTGGGGCAACAAGGGACCGACGGTGGTCCAGGTGGAACAGCCGCTGCGCGCGGTGACCCTGGTCACCCGCGTCGGCTCGGTGCTGCCGCTGCTGGGGTCGTCCACCGGCCTGGTGTTCAACGCCTACCTGCCTGACGGAGAGACCGCGCCGCTGCGCGCGGAGGAGAAGGGCATGCCTGGTGCGCTGGACGAGGCGGAGTTGCACAAGCAGACGGCGGAAATCCGGGCCACGGGTCTGCACCATGTGCATGGGCTGTTGATGCCGGGGGTGAATGCGCTGTCGGCGCCGGTGTTCGCCGTGGGCGAGCAGTTGGCCGGGGTGGTGACGGTGGTGGGCGCGGCGAGCGCGTTCGGCGCCGAGACCAGTGGCAGGGCGGCGGCGTTGCTGAAGGACGCGGCCGCCGCGATCACCGCGCGCATGGCGGGGCGCAGGCCAGAGTAGGGCGAATAACCGTTCGCGGTTATCCGCCGTTGGCCGGAACACCGTTGCCGGGGACGA
>NZ_JARJLT010000367.1 GCF_029335315.1 Pseudomonas citronellolis | reverse complement strand
GCCACGCCGGGGTGGACCTGATCAGCTTCACCGGCAGCGTCGCCACCGGCTCGCGGATCATGGCCGCGGCCGCGCCGAACATCACCAAGCTGAACCTGGAGCTGGGCGGCAAGGCGCCGGCCATCGTCCTCGCCGACGCCAACCTGGAACTGGCGGTGAACGCCATCAAGGCCTCGCGGGTGATCAACACCGGGCAGGTGTGCAACTGCGCCGAGCGCGTGTACGTGCAGCGCCAGGTGGCCGATCAGTTCATCGAGCGGATCGCCGCCGCCATGGCCGAGACCCGCTATGGCGACCCGGCCGCCGTGGCCGACCTGGACATGGGCCCGTTGGTCAACCAGGCGGGCCTGGACAAGGTCGCGCAGATGGTTCGCACCGCCCAGGGCCAGGGCGCCCAGGTGGTCACCGGCGGCGCGGTGGCCGACCTCGGCCGTGGCTTCCACTACCAGCCCACGGTGCTCACCGGCTGCACGGCCGAGATGGAGATCATGCGCAAGGAAATCTTCGGCCCGGTGCTGCCGATCCAGGTGGTGGACGACCTCGACGAAGCCATCGCCCTGGCCAACGCCAGCGAGTACGGCCTGACCTCGTCGATCTACACCCGCGACCTCGGCGCCGCGCTCAAGGCCAGCCGCGAGCTGGACTTCGGCGAAACCTACATCAACCGCGAGAACTTCGAGGCGATGCAGGGCTTCCACGCCGGCACGCGCAAGTCCGGCATCGGCGGCGCCGACGGCAAGCACGGGCTGTACGAGTACACCCACACCCATGTGGTGTACGCGCAGGAGTAACGGAGCCTCCTTGGGCGGGCCGTCCTTGCCAGGTGCGGCTCGCTCCTTTTTCCGTGCGCCTGGGTGCGGGTGCTCTTCGCAGGATGGGGTGCGCACACCCCAACCCGTCACTACAGGAAGCGGGCTTGCCAGGGGCCACGCCCGCGAACAAAGCGGGCGCAAGGAAAAAGGGATGGGATCAATACAACGTGTTGGGCTGGACGATGCCGTGTTTCTTCATCTTCCGATACAGGGTCGAGCGTGCGATGCCGAAGTGTTCGGCCACCGCGCTGACGTTCCACTGCCGCTCGCGCAGGGCGGCCAGCAGGTGACGCGCCTCGTCGTCGTCCAGGCGCGCGGCCAGGGCGCCGGCCGGTTCGGCTGCGGCGGCCGGCGCGGCGGCCAGTTGCAGCTCGGCGGGCAGGCAGTCGAGGTCGACGTGGCCGTCCTCGGCCAGGGCCGCGGCGTAGTGCAGGCAGTTGAGCAACTGGCGGATGTTGCCCGGCCAGGGATGGCCGCGCAGGCGTTCGCGCACCGCCGCATCCAGCCGCAGGCCGGCGTCGAAGCCGGCGAGCAGGGCGTCGATCAGCGCCTCGCGGTCGCTGCGCTCGCGCAGGGCCGGCAGGTGCAGGGTCATGCCGGCCAGGCGATAGAACAGGTCTTCGCGGAAGCCCTTGGCGCGGATCATCTGCGCCAGGTCCTGGTGGGTCGCCGAGACCACCTGCACATCCAGCGCCACCGGCGCCTCGGCGCCCAGCGGGAGAATCTCGCGCTCGGCCAGCACGCGCAGCAGGCGGGTCTGCAGGTGCGCCGGCATGTCGCCGATCTCGTCGAGGAACAGGGTGCCGCCATTGGCCAGCTCCAGCTTGCCCTTCATGCCTTTCTTGCTGGCGCCGGTGAAGCTGCCGCCACGGTAGCCGAACAGTTCGCTCTCGATCAGGCTTTCCGGGATGGCCGCGCAGTTCAGCGCCACGAAGGGCCCGGCGCGGCGCGCGCTGGCCTGGTGGATGGCGCGGGCGAAGGCTTCCTTGCCGGTGCCGGTTTCGCCGGTGACGAGAATCGCGATGCCCTTGTCGAGCACCTTGCGCAGGCGCCGCACGCCATCCTGCAGGCGTGGGTCGGCGCCGGCCAGGCGCGCCAGGTCGGGGTGCTCGGCCACTTTACCGGCGGGGCCGGCGGGCGCCGGCGTGGCGCGCCGGGGCAGGGCGGCGGGCATGCGCAGGCCGACGTCGACCAGCGCCTCGTCGTCCAGGGTGCGCAGGCGCACGCCGCGCGCGCCGCCGTGGCTCAGGTCCAGCAGCTGCTCCATGTCGGCCGCCAGCAGTTGCTCGATGCGGCTGCCGAGCAGCTCGCCGGGGCGGGCGGCGAAGGCGGCGTGGTTGGCGCCGATCACCCGGCCCTGGTCGTCCAGCGCCAGCAGCTGCTCGGCGGCCAGGTCGGCGACGTCGTCGCGGGCCTTCACCGAGAGGGTCAGGCGGTCGCGGTAGCGCTGGCGGAAGGCGGCGTTCTCGATCAGCCGCGCGTACAGGATCACCAGCTGCAGGGTCAGGTATTGCGCGTCCTTGGGCCCGTCGCTGTTCAGGCAGGTGGCGTTCAGGCAGCCGCGCAGGCGGTGCTGGGCGTCGTAGATCGGCGCCACCGAGCAGCTGAGGCGGAAGTTGCTGACCAGGAAGTGCTCCTGGCGGTGGATGGTCAGCGGCTCGGCGGCGGCCAGGGCGGTGCCGATGCCGTTGGTGCCGGCGATGGATTCGTCCCAGCGCGCGCCGACGATCAGCCCGGCGCGGGTGTAGCGCTCGCGCTCGCTGGGCAGGCGGGCGTCGAGGGTGATGCCGTGCTCGTCGCTGAGCAGCACCGCGAAGCCGGCCGGGGTGACCCGCCGCGCCAGGCCGCTGACGCCCTGGCCGGCGATGGCCAGGTAGTCCTGGTGCAGGGCCTGGTGCTCGCGGATCTCGCCGGCGGTGAGGATGTGTTTCTCGGCGGCCGCGCGCGGGTCCAGGCGGTGCTGCATGACGCTGCGGTACCAGGAGCGGGCGATGGCGCCTTCGGGGTGGATGTCGCGCTCGCCGAAGTGATCGGCGATGAAGGTGGTGAGGTCGTTCGGGCAGCTTTCCAGGGCATGGCTGTTCATGGGCACTACTCCCGGCGTCCGTCAGCGGGCTGCGGCGCGTTGTTGTTGTCAGGTGCCGTTCGGCGGGCGTGGCCCGCGCGAGCGGACCGGCACAGGCAGGCAAGTCTAGACAGCCACCCGGCGAACGGCGAGGTACCGAGCAAGGCTTGTGCCGAAGCGCCGCGCGCGGCCCTGCCACAGGGATTCACGGCGAGCGCCGCGGGCGCCGCCAGGAACAGTTGTCGCGGCGACGCGACACCTGTAGCGAGGGGGCGCTACAGCTGTAGCGCCTCCGCTACCAAATCAGGGGGGAATCTCCTTCGAAAGTATCATTCGGAGGCCTCGCCCCTGGTGGTTAACTCGACCTGCCGGAATCGCCGGCCTACAAGAAGAGGACAGACCCATGTGGACCAAGCCTAGCTTCACCGACCTGCGCCTTGGCTTCGAAGTGACCCTGTACTTCGCCAACCGCTGATCCACCCGGCCCCGGTCTTCCGGGGCCTCCCGCTCGGGGCACTCCCATGCACATCCGGATTCTCGGGTCGGCCGCCGGTGGCGGCTTCCCCCAGTGGAACTGCAACTGCCACAACTGCCACGGGGTGCGCACCGGCCGCGTGCTGGCGCAGCCGCGCACCCAGTCATCCATCGCGCTGTCCGACGACGGCGAACACTGGATTCTGTGCAACGCCTCGCCGGACATCCGCGCCCAGCTGGCCTCGTTCCCGGCCCTGCAGCCGGCGCGCAGGCTGCGCGACACGGCGATCGCCGGCATCCTCCTGCTGGACAGCCAGATCGACCATTGCACCGGCCTGCTCAGCCTGCGCGAAGGCTGCCCGCACGATGTCTGGTGCACGGAGATGGTCCACCAGGACCTGACCACCGGCTTCCCGCTGTTCAACATGCTCCAGCACTGGAACGGCGGCCTGCGTCACCACCCGATCGAGCTGGACGGGCGACCCTTCCAGGTGCCGGCCTGCGCCAACCTGCGCTTCACCGCCATCCCCCTGCGCAGCGCCGCGCCGCCGTACTCGCCGCACCGCCACGACCCGCATCCGGGCGACAACATCGGCCTGTTCGTCGAGGACCTGGGCAGCGGCGGCAAGCTGTTCTACGCCCCCGGCCTGGGCCGCGTGGACGACGCGCTGCTGGGCTGGATGCGCCGCGCCGACTGCCTGCTGGTGGACGGCACGCTGTGGCACGACGACGAGATGCGCCGCTGCGAAGTCGGTGACAAGCTCGGCAGCGAGATGGGCCACCTGGCGCAGAGCGGCCCCGGCGGCATGCTTGAGGTGCTCGACGGCCTGCCCGGCCCGCGCAAGGTGCTCATCCACATCAACAACACCAACCCCATCCTCGACCCGGCCTCGCCCGAGCGCGCCCAGCTGGACGCGCGCGGCGTCGAAGTGGCCTGGGACGGCATGGCCATCCACCTCTAGAGGGACGCGCGATGCCTTTTGACACGAGCACCGATACCCGCACCGCCATGAGCCCCGCCGAGTTCGAGCGGGCGCTACTCGCCAAGGGCGCCTGCTACCACATCCACCACCCGTTCCACGTGGCCATGTACGAGGGCCGCTCGACCCGCGAGCAGATCCAGGGCTGGGTCGCCAACCGCTTCTACTACCAGCTGAACATCCCGCTGAAGGACGCCGCCATCCTCGCCAACTGCCCGGACCGCGACACCCGCCGCGAATGGGTGCAGCGCATCCTCGACCACGACGGCCGCCCCGGCGAGCCCGGCGGCATCGAGGCCTGGCTGCGCCTAGGCGAAGCCGTGGGCCTGGACCGCGAGCAGGTGCTGTCGCAGGAACTGGTGCTGCCCGGCGTGCGTTTCGCGGTGGACGCCTACGTCAACTTCGCCCGCCGCGCCAGCTGGCAGGAAGCCGCCAGCAGCTCGCTGACCGAACTCTTCGCCCCGCAGATCCACCAGTCGCGGCTGGACAGCTGGCCGCGGCACTACCCGTGGATCGACGCCGCCGGCTACGACTACTTCCGCAGCCGCCTGGCCCAGGCGCGCCGCGACGTCGAGCACGGCCTGCGGATCACCCTCGAGCACTACCGCACCCGCGAGGCCCAGGAACGCATGCTGGAAATCCTGCAATTCAAGCTCGACGTGCTCTGGAGCATGCTCGACGCCATGAGCATGGCCTACGAACTGGAGCGCCCGCCGTACCACACGGTGACCCGCGAACGCGTGTGGCACCGGGGGCTGCTGTGATGGCCGCGCCGACGCTGGGCAGCGTGCCGCGCATCCGCCGTGGCTTCCGCCTGCAGTTCGAGCCCGCCCAGGGCTGCCACGTGCTGCTGTACCCGGAAGGCATGGTCAAGCTCAACGACAGCGCCGGGGAAATCCTCCAGCGCGTGGATGGCAGCCGCGACGTGGCGGCGATCATCGCCGAGCTGAGCGCGAGTTTCCCCGGCGTGCCGGGCATCGACGAAGACATCCTGGCGTTCCTCGAGGTGGCCCATGCGCAATTCTGGATCGAGCTGCACTGACACGGCCGGCCCGCCGCTGTGGCTGCTGGCCGAGCTGACCTACCGCTGCCCGCTGCAGTGCCCGTACTGCTCCAACCCGCTGGACTTCGCCCGCCAGGCCGGTGAGCTGTCCACCGCCGAGTGGATCGAGGTGTTCCGCCAGGCCCGCGAGCTGGGCGCCGCGCAGCTGGGCTTTTCCGGCGGCGAGCCGCTGCTGCGCCAGGACCTCGCCGAGTTGATCGGCGCGGCCCGCGAGCTGGGCTTCTACACCAACCTGATCACCTCCGGCATCGGCCTGAGCGAGGCGCGCCTGGCGCAGTTCGCCGAGGCCGGGCTGGACCATATCCAGATCAGCTTCCAGGCCGCCGACGAGGAGGTGAACAACCTGCTCGCCGGCTCGCGCAAGGCCTTCGCGCAGAAGCTGGCGATGGCCCGCGCGGTGAAGGCCCACGGCTACCCGATGGTGCTGAACTTCGTCACCCACCGGCACAACATCGACAACATCGCGCGGATCATCGAGCTGTGCGTGGAACTGGAGGCCGACTTCGTCGAGCTCGCCACCTGCCAGTTCTACGGCTGGGCCGAGCTGAACCGCGCCGGCCTGCTGCCGACCCGCGCGCAGCTGCAGCGCGCCGAGCGCATCACCAACGAATACCGCGAACGCCTGGCCGCCGCGGGCAATCCGTGCAAGCTGATCTTCGTTACCCCGGACTACTACGAAGAGCGCCCCAAGGCCTGCATGGGCGGCTGGGCCAGCGTGTTCCTCGACGTCACCCCGGACGGCACCGCGCTGCCATGCCACAGCGCGCGGCAGTTGCCGGTGAAGTTCCCCAACGTGCGCGAGCACAGCCTGAAGCACATCTGGTACGAGTCCTTCGGCTTCAACCGCTACCGTGGCGACGCCTGGATGCCAGAGCCGTGCCGTTCCTGTTCGGAGAAGGAACGCGACCACGGCGGCTGCCGCTGCCAGGCCTTCATGCTCACCGGCGACGCCGACGCCACCGACCCGGTGTGCGCCAAGTCCGACCGCCACGGGCTGATCCTCGACGCCCGGCGCCAGGCCGAGGAAGCGCCGCTGGGCCTGGACCAGCTCACCTGGCGCAACCCGCGCGCCTCGCAGCTGATCTGCAAGGCCTGATGCGCCGCGCCCATGGCGACTGGCCCAGCGCCTGGAGCGCCGAGCGCGCGGTGGCGGCGGGGCGCGACTTCGCCGAGCTGCACGCGGCCCACGGCGGGCTGCTGTGGCTGGAGTTCGACCCGCGCAGCGCGCGCTGCCGCCTGTACCTGTGGCGCAATGGCGACGCGCGCGAGCTGACCCCGCCCGGCGCCTCGGCGCGCAGCCGCGTCTACGAATACGGCGGCGGCGCCTGCTGCGCCACCGCCGATGGCGTGGCCTGGGTGGAGGAGGGCGACCAGCAGGTGCGCTGGCTGCGCTTCGGCGAGCCACCCCGGGCCCTGACCGAGCGCCCGCAGTGCCGCTACGGCGACCTGCACTACGTGGCGGCCTGGCACGCGCTGCTGGCGGTGGAGGAGAGCCGCGAGGGCGACGCGGTGCTCCATCGCATCGTGCGCCTCGACGCCGACGGCGCGCGCCAGGTGCTCGTCGAGGGCGCGGACTTCTACGCCGCGCCCACGGCCTCGGCCGACGCGGCGCGCATCGCCTGGGTGGAGTGGAATCGCCCGCAGCAGCCCTGGACTGCCACCCGCCTGTGCCTTTCGGAAAACGGCGCGCGGCGCTGCCTGGCGGGCGAGGGCGGCGCGCAATCTATCCAGCAACCGCGCTTCGACGCCCATGGCCAGCTGCACTGGCTGAGCGACCGCAGCGGCTGGTGGCGCCCGGAAGCCGAGCACGCCCGCAGCCAGGGCTTCGCCGCCGCCGACCACGCCCCGGCGCCCTGGCAGCTGGGTGGGCGCAGCTACCTGCCGCTGCCCGCGGGGGACAGTCTGCTGAGCCGCTTCGAGGACGGTCGCGGGCTGCTCATCCTGCGCAGGGCCGATGGCCGCGAACGGCGCCTGGCGGCGGACTTCTCGCGGTTCCGCGCGCTGGCTGCCGACGCCGAGCGCTTCTACTGCATCGCCGGCGCCGAGGAGCGCCTGCCGGCCGTGCTGGCCATCGACCGCGCGACGGGCGCGGTGCAGGTGCTGAGCGGCGGCGAGCGCCCGCTGGACGAGGCCGAGCTGTCGCGCCCACAGTCGTTCAGCTACCCGGTGGCCGGCAACGAATGCGGCCACGGTTTTCTCTACCCGCCGCGCAACGCCCGCTGCCGGGGCGATGCGGGGCGCCGCCCGCCGCTGGTGGTGTTCCTGCATGGCGGGCCGACCTCGGCCTGCTACCCGGTGTTCGACGCGCGCATCCAGTTCTGGACCCAGCGCGGCTTCGCCGTGGCCGACCTCAACCACCGTGGCAGCGCCAACTTCGGCCGCGCCTACCGCGAGCGGCTGCGCGGCGAATGGGGCAGGGTGGAGGTGCAGGACATCTGGGCGGCGGTGGCGCAACTGGCCGCCGAGGGCGCGATCGACCGCCAGCGCGTGTTCGTCCGCGGCGCCAGCGCCGGCGGCTACAGCGCGCTCTGCGCCCTGGCCTTCGTCGGCGGCTTCCGTGGCGGCGCCAGCCTCTACGGGGTCAGCGACCCGCTGGCGCTGGGGCGGGTGACGCACAAGTTCGAGGCCGACTACCTCGACTGGCTGATCGGTGACCCGCAGCGCGACGCCCGCCGCTACCGGGCGCGCACGCCGCTGCTGCACGCCGCGCGCATCCAGGCGCCGGTGATCTTCTTCCAGGGCGAGCTGGACGCCGTGGTGGTCCCGGCGCAGACCGAGGCCATGGTCGACAGCCTGCGCCAGCGCGGCCTGGCGGTGGAGCACCACCTGTACCCCGGCGAGCGCCACGGCTTCCGCCAGGCGGCCAACCTGGCCCACGCGCTGGACGCCGAGTGGCGCTTCTATCGCGGCCTGCTGGGCGGCTGACCGGCAGGCCAAGGTCGCATTGCATTCAGCGCAGGATGCAGTAGGCTCGCGGGAAATATTTCATAACAAGAACAAGGCCCACGATGAGCCACGACCTTAGCCTGCTGCGCAAATTCGTCTCGCCGGAGATCATTTTCGGCGCCGGTTGCCGGCATACCGTCGCCAACTACGCCAAGACCTTCGGCGCCCGCAAGGTCCTGCTGGTGTCCGACCCCGGCGTGCTCGCCGCCGGCTGGGTGGCCGACGTGCAGGCCAGCCTGGAACAGCAGGGCATCGACTACTGCCTGTACACCGAGGTTTCCCCCAACCCGCGCGTCGACGAAGTGATGCGCGGCGCCGAGGTCTACCGCAGCGAAGGCTGCAACGTGATAGTCGCGGTCGGCGGCGGCAGCCCCATGGACTGCGCCAAGGGCATCGGCATCGTCGCCGCCCATGGGCGCAACATCCTCGAATTCGAAGGGGTGGACACCCTGCGCGTGCCCAGCCCGCCGCTGATCCTGATCCCGACCACCGCCGGCACCTCGGCCGACGTCTCGCAGTTCGTGATCATCTCCAACCAGGACGAGCGGATGAAGTTCTCCATCGTCAGCAAGGCGGTGGTGCCCGACGTGTCGCTGATCGACCCGGAAACCACCCTGAGCATGGACGGCTTCCTCTCCGCCTGCACCGGCATCGACGCCCTGGTCCACGCCATCGAGGCGTTCGTCTCCACCGGCCACGGCCCGCTCACCGACAGCCACGCGCTGGAGGCCATGCGCCTGATCGACGGCAACCTGGTGCAGATGATCGCCAACCCCGACGACATCGCCCTGCGCGAGAAGATCATGCTCGGCAGCATGCAGGCCGGGCTGGCCTTCTCCAACGCGATCCTCGGCGCGGTGCACGCCATGTCGCACAGCCTCGGCGGCTACCTCGACCTGCCCCACGGGCTGTGCAACGCGGTGCTGGTGGAGCACGTGGTGGCGTTCAACTACAACGCCGCCCCCGAGCGCTTCAAGGTGATCGCCGAGACCTTCGGCATCGATTGCCGGGGCCTGAATCACGCGCAGGTCCGCCAGCGCCTGGTCGAACACCTGATCGCCCTGAAACGCGCGGTGGGCTTCCACGAGACCCTGGCGCCGCACGGCGTGGGGATTTCCGACATCCCCTTCCTGTCGCGCCACGCCATGCAGGACCCGTGCATCCTCACCAACCCGCGCGAATCCAGCCAGCGCGATGTCGAGGTGGTGTATGGCGAGGCCCTCTGAGCCCCGGCAGGACGCCCTCGCGGCGCTGCTCGGGCTGGGCAGCCACTCCACCCGCAAGAGCCACTACCCGGAACTGCTGGCGCGCCTGGAAGAACTGGAAACCGAGCGCAACCGCTACAAATGGCTGTTCGAGCACGCCGTGCACGGCATCTTCCAGGCCAGCCTCAGCGACGGCCTGCGCGCGGCCAACCCGGCCCTGGCGCGGATGCTCGGCTACGCCGACCCGCAGCAGGTGCTGTGGAACCTGCAGGACATGGCCACCCAGCTGTTCGCCGGCGGCGAGGCGGAGATGCGCCGCATCCGCGACCTGCTGCGCGAGCGCGGCGGGCTGTTCGGCTACGAGACGCGCCTGCTGCGCAAGGACGGCAGCCACGTCGACGTGCTCATGAACCTGCTGCTCAAGCCCGACGAAGAGGGCCTGGTGGAAGGCTTCGTCGCCGACATCACCGAGCGCATCCTCGCCCAGCAGCGCCTGCAGACCCTCAACGAGGAGCTGGAGCACCGCGTGGCCGAGCGCACCGCCGAGCTGGAGGCGCTGAACCAGCAGCTGCGCGAGGCGCGCGACGCCGCCGAGTCGGCCAACCGCAGCAAGGACAAGTACCTGGCGGCGGCCAGCCACGACCTGCTGCAACCGCTCAACGCCGCGCGCCTGCTGGTCTCAACCCTGCGCGAGCGGCAGCTGCCGGGCGCCGAGCAACAGCTGGTGGAACGCACCCACCAGGCCCTGGAGGGCGCCGAGAACCTGCTCAGCGACCTGCTGGAAATCGCCCGCCTGGACCAGAGCGCGATCCGCCCGGACCTCGACGTCCACGGCCTGGACGAACTGCTCGGCCCGCTGGCATCGGAGTTCGACGGCGTGGCGCGGGCCGGTGGCCTGCACCTGCGCGCGCGCATCCCGCGCCTGGCGGTGCGCAGCGACGCGCGCCTGCTGTCGCGCATCCTGCGCAACTTCCTCAGCAACGCCTGCCGCTACACCGAGCGCGGCGGCGTGCTGCTGTCGGCGCGGCGGCGCGGCGACAAGGTGCGCCTGGAAGTCTGGGACACCGGCCGCGGCATCCCGGCGGACCAGCTGCAGGCGATCTTCCTCGAATTCAACCAGCTCGACGCCGGCGCCGCCGGGCGCCAGGGCGTGGGCCTGGGCCTGGCCATCGTCGAACGCATCGCCGGGCTGCTCGGCAGCCCGGTGCAGGTGCGCTCGGTGCCGGGGCGCGGCTCGCTGTTCGCCCTGGAAGTGCCGCTGGCCGCCAACCCGCCGGCGCAGGCCAGTGTCGACGCCGCGCCACGCCCGGTCACCGGCGACCCCTTGCCCGGCCGCCGCCTGCTGGTGCTGGACAACGAAACCTCGATCCTCTTCAGCATGGCCGCGCTGCTCGGCCAGTGGGGCTGCGAGGTGCTCACCGCGACCGACCACGACAGCGCCCTGGCGACGCTGGCCGGACGCCCGCCAGAGGCGATCCTCGCCGACTACCACCTCGACCACGGCGCCACCGGCTGCCAGGTGGTGAAGGCGCTGCGCGAACACTTCGGCTACGAGATTCCGGCGGTGATGATCACCGCCGACCGCTCCGACGACTGCCGCCGCGCGCTGCAGCAATTGGGCATGCCGCTGCTGAACAAGCCGGTGAAGCCGGGCAAGCTGCGCGCGGCGCTGAGTGCCTTGCTGCGCGACTGAACCGCCGCCGATGGACAGAAAACGCAGCCCACGGACAGATCGCGCCGGCATTTCGCCGGCGCCGGGAACTGTCATATTCGAGCCCTGATCGCCGCAGATAGTAGCCCTCGCCAACCCGTTCAATGAGGCTACATCGTGCTGCACCGTGTGCTCTTCTCCCTGTCCGCCCTCGGCCTGTCCATCGCCACCGCCCACGCGGCCGATACCTACACCCTGGATACCCCGAGGCTGACCGGCATCGACAACTTCCGCGACATCGCCGGAACCACCACCGCCTACACCACCGCCAACGACGGCACCCTGCGCTCCGGGGTGTTCTACCGCTCCAACGCGCTGACGCCGACGGCGTCGGACCTGGCCATCCTCAACACCCTGGGCATCAGCAACGTCTTCGACCTGCGCACCCCCAGCGAGATCGCCGCCACGCCGGACACCCTGCCCACCGGCGCGGTCTACCAGAACATCGACATCATCGGCAGCGGCACCTCCAGCGCCAACATCACCACCGTGATGCCCACCAGCGCCGCCGACGCCATCGCCATGATGGAGCAGGCCAACCGCTCCTTCGTCAGCGACTCCGGCATGCGCGGCCAGTTCACCGAGCTGTTCAACGAACTGGCCGCCGCCGACGGCGCCGCGCTGTTCCACTGCACCGCCGGCAAGGACCGCACCGGCTGGACCGCCGCCGTGCTGCTGAGCATCGCCGGGGTGGACAGCGCCACCATCATGCAGAACTACCTGGCCACCAACGACTACACCGCCGCCCGCGTCGCCGCGACCCTGGCCGCGCTGCCGGCGAGCATGGCGGCCGTCTACGGGCCGCTGCTCGGCGTGCAGGCCAGCTACCTGCAGGCCGGCCTGGACGAAGTCGTCGCCGAATACGGCAGCATGGACAACTACCTCAAGGAAGGCCTGGGCCTGAGCCAGGAAACCCTCTACGTGCTGCGCGGCAAGATGGTCTACTACAACAGCCTGCCCGGCACCGCCGGCCTGCAGGGCAACGCCGCCGCCGGCGCGCAGCTGCTGACGCAACTGCAGAACAGCGGTCTCTCCGGCGCCTACACCGCCTACAACTACTACCTGCAATCGGCGATCGACGCCGGCACCCTCGGCGGTGTCGAGTCCACCGTCGGCGGCCAGGTGCACGCCGACGCCGCCAGCTACCTGCTGCGCCAGGACGCCCTGATCGACCGCGCCGCCGAACCCTTCGCCAGCGGCACCGAGCTCAAGGTCGGCCAGCGCCGCCTGTGGAGCACCGCGCTGGCCGGCTACCAGGGCATCGACGGCTCGTCCCAGGCCGAAAGCAGCAACGAGCACAGCCAGGGCCTGATGGTCGGCCTGACCCAGCGCTTCTCCGACCAGCTCAGCGCCACCGCCGGCTTCGGCTACAGCCGTGGCAGCGTGGGCGGCGCCGGCGGCGACGTGGACACCGACCTGACCTTCCTCCGCGCCGGCGCGCGCTTCGCCCCCAACAGCCTGGAGCAGGGCCTGTTCGTCGACGCCGACCTCAGCGCCGGCTGGCTCGACTACGACAGCAAGCGCGAACTCGGCGGCGGCCTGGGCACGGCCAAGGGCGACACCCACGGCACCCTCAGCGGCGGCAGCGTGGCGGTGGGCTACCGCATCCCGGTGCGCGACGCCATCCTCGAACCGAGCCTGGGCGTGCGCATCAGCCACCTGGACCTCTCCGGGTTCCAGGAGAAGGGCAGCGACCTGGCGCTGGATGTCGACGGCATCGAGCAGACCCGCCGCAGCGCCATCGCCAACCTGAAGGTGAGCTTCCTGCCGATCGCCCTGAGTGGCGGCTGGCAGCTGGTGCCGGGCCTGAACCTGGGCTACGACCACGCGCTGGGCGACTACAAGGTCGACAGCGACGGCCACCTGCTGGGCCTGGATGTGTCCCAGCGCGCCGCCTTCGACGACCGCGACCAGGTCAGCGCGGCGGTCAACGCCATGGCCAGCCTGGGCGACCTGAGCTTCGGCGCGGAAGTCGGCGCCCTTGGCGGTAGCGGCAGCCACGGCTACAGCGGCAGCCTGAAGGCCAGCTACCAGTTCTGATAGCCGGCCAGCCCGGCCGCGCGCCCGAAAGGCGAGCGGCCGGGCTTTTTATTGGGCGCCAGGGATGTTCAGGTGCGCCCGTTGCGCAGGTCCGCCGGGCTCAGGCCGAAGGCGCTCTGGAAGTACTGGCAGAAGCGCCCGACGTTGGTGAAGCCCAGGCCCAGGGCGATCTCGCTGACCGAGCCGGAAGCTTCGTTCTGCAAGGCGTCGTAGGCGCACTCCAGGCGCACCTGGCGCTGGAAGGCGACGATCGAACTGCCGATGAAGCGGCGGAAACCCTCCTGCAACGCGCGCAGGCTGACATTGGTCAGCTCGGCCAGCTCGCTGCCGCTGACCAGCGCGTCGGGATGCTCGCGGATGTACTCCACCGCCAGCTTCACATGGCGCGGCGCGATCAGCGGGCCGGGCCGGCGCAGCGCCTCGCTGTAGTTGTGCGGCCAGGTCTCCAGCACCGAATCGACGAGCATTTCCTGCAAGCGCGCGGGCATCAGCGCGCTGGAATTGGCCAGCAGATCGAACTCCGCCCCGGTGGCCATGCCGACGATCGCCTTGATGCCCTGGAAGGCCTCGACCTTCAGGTCCACCACCGGCTGGAAACGCACCGGATGCACGATCGGCTTGCCCAGCAGCGTCGCCAGGCGCTTGGCGAACAGTGCGCGGCGTACGGAAATGCCGTACTGCGAATGGCCGTCGACGAAGCCCACCGAGCGCACCGAAGTCTTCTCGATCGCCAGGCCGACCTGGGGCACACCCACGGTCTCGCTGGCCTGGTTGAAGACGATGCGCCCGGCGGTGGGGAAGACGAAGGTGATCTCGTCGTCCATGTCGGGTAGGGCGGTGAGAAAGTCGCCGCGAAAACTCATGTGGCGGAAGCTCAAGCCCTCGTAGCGCCCATAGACCCCGGCAATGGCGATCTTCCGCTCCAGGCGCGGCATCCCCGAATACAGGTCGCCGAACATCCGCGTGAACAGCGCGCCGAACTCGTCGGAGTCCATGGCGTCGGAGCGGATCACAAAGGGTTTTCGCGAACTGGCTGAGTCCAACATCGGCATGGCTCTTCTGCGGGCGCGGAGGTGGCCGCTTACGAACGCGCAAGCGGAATCGGGCCCGGAAGCTAGCAGGGGGTGGTTACAACTCCGTGATATTCCGACACTTTTTGTACGTGGCGGAGACTGCTCACACGCCGCCGCGCCGCACCTGGCGAGGGTTCAAGATGCAGCTTGGGTTGAATGATGGCATTTTGACGTGTCATATTTGACGCAAATGTTTCTCTTTGTGTCAGAGGCGAGGGAATGCCGATACGTTTTCGCAGCGGGATGCTGCTCGGGATTTTGTTTGCAACAGGGGCGATTGCCGCCACGCCGCCGACTACCCCCGGCGACCGCGATTTCCAGCGTGACCGCCAGCAACAGCTGCTGCGCGAACAGCAGCAGCGCCTGGACGACCTCCAGCAACTACCGGGCAAGGCCGCGCCGCAAGCGACCGCGCCGGCGCCGAGCGACAGCCGTTGCTTCGCCATCCGCGAAATCACCCTGGACGGCGCCGCGCACCTCGATGGCGGCGCCCGCGAGCGCCTGCTGGCGCCGTACCGCGACCAGTGCCTGGGCGTCGGCCAGCTCAACGCGCTGCTCAAGAGCATCACCGACCACTACCTGGCGCGCGGCTTCGTCACCAGCCGCGCCTACCTGCCGCAGCAGGACCTCTCCAGCGGCAGCCTGAAGATCGTCATCGTCGAAGGCCGCCTGGAGGGCTTCGACGACTCCGCCGTGGCCAGCCCGCGTGAACTGGCCATGGGCTTCCCCGGCCACGCCGGCGAAGTGCTCAACCTGCGCGAACTGGAACAGCTGGTGGACCAGGTCAACCGCCTGCCTTCGCGCCAGGCCCAGCTGGAGCTGGTGCCTGGCAACGAAGTCGGCGGCAGCCGCGTGCAGCTCAAGGGCGAGCGCGCCAAGCCCTGGCGCGTCTCGGCGTTCCGCGACAACAGCGGCGACGCCAGCAGCGGCGAACAGCAGGCCGGCCTCGGCCTGGACTGGGACAGCCCGCTGGGCCTGGCCGACCAGCTCGGCCTGCGCATGGCCCAGGACGTGGTCAGCGACCACTGGAAGCATTCCGACAACCAGGCCCTGTTCTACAGCCTGCCCTACGGCTGGTGGACCTTCCGCTACAGCTACAACCAGAGCTACTACCGCACCCGCAACGAAGGCAGCGGCTTCGCCTTCAAGTTCGACGGCGACAGCCAGTCGCACCAGCTCGGCGCCGAGCGCGTGCTGCACCGCGACAGCCTGAGCAAGATGGCGGTGAATTTCGGCCTGGCCCACGTGCGCTCCAACAACTTCATCGACGACGAAAAGCTCGACGTCTCCAGCAGCCGCATCACCGAAGGCCAGCTGGGCTTCAACCACGGCCGGCGCATCGGCAGCGCCTTCGTCAACCTCGACGCCGGCTGGCAACAGGGCCTGGGCGCACTCGGCGCCCAGGGCGAGCACGACCCGCAACCGGGCCAGCCGCACGCCCGCTACGACAAATACACCCTCACCCTGAGCTACCTGCAGCCGTTCCAGCTGGGTGGCGAAAACTTCAGCTTCGACGCCCTGGCCACCGCGCAAAAGAGCGAAGACGTGCTCTACAGCCCGCAGCGCATCAGCCTCGGCGGGCTCAACTCGGTGCGCGGTTTCAAGGACCAGAGCCTCTCCGGCGACAGCGGCTACTACTGGCGCAACCAGCTGCGCTGGCGCCGCCCGGTGACCTGGGCGGCGCTGCAACCCTGGCTGCAGGAATACGGCCTGGGCTACGGCTACGACTTCGGCGCCATCGAGCATGGCCGCTACAACGCCGGCGCCAGCGGCCGGCTCAGCGGCCACGCCGTGGAGTTCAGCGCGCGCGGCCAGTACCTGGCGGCGAGCCTGAGCTTCGCCCGTTCCCTGGAACGGCCCAGCGCGCTGGAGCGCTGCGAACACCCGGTGTACTTCCGCGTCGACCTGTTCTTCTGAGCACGCGCGCGAAAGGAAAACTCAGTCACTGAGTTGGGAAAGGACCCAATCCGCTTCTCATTCCCTAGGAAATAGGGTGGACGACGGATTCAACAGAGCACGTGCAAGAGGCTGCCCATGGACATTCGCCGCCCCCTCTACCAAGCCATCGCCAGCGCCCTGGCCGGCCTGCTGTTCCTCAACCCGATCGTCGCCACGGCGGCCCAGCTCGCGGTAGATGCGGCCGCCGGCGGCAACACCAGCCTGGGCGCGGCGGGCAACGGCGTGCCCGTGGTCAACATCGCCACGCCCAATGGCGCGGGGCTCTCTCATAATAAATTCGGCGATTACAACGTCGGCCAGCAGGGGCTGATCCTCAACAACGCCACCGGCAAGACCGCCAGCACCCAGTTGGGCGGCATCGTGCTGGGCAACCCGAATCTCAAGGGCCAGGCGGCGCAGAAGATCCTCAACGAAGTCACTGGCGGCAACCCCTCGCAACTGCAGGGCTACACCGAAGTGGCCGGGCAGGGCGCCCACGTCATCGTCGCCAACCCGCACGGTGTGACCTGCGATGGCTGTGGCTTCATCAACACCCCGCGTGCCACGCTCACCACCGGCAAGCCGATCCTCGCCGGCGAGCGCCTGCAGGGCTACGACGTCGACGGCGGCGAAATCAGCATCGAAGGCGCCGGGCTCGACGCCAGCGGCGTGGACCAGTTCGAACTGATCACCCGCAGCGCCAAGCTCAACGCACAGTTGCAGGCCCGCCAGCTCGCCGTGGTGGCCGGGCGCAACCAGGTGGACGCCGAGACCCTGGCCGCAACGGCCAAGGCCGACGACGGCAGCGCCAGACCGCAACTGGCCATCGACAGCTCCGCACTGGGCGGCATGTACGCCAACAGCATCCGCCTGGTGGGCACCGAAGCCGGCGTCGGCGTGCGGCTGGCCGGCAACATGGCGGCCAGCGCGGGCGACATCCGCCTCGACGCCAACGGCAAGCTGGAAGTGGCCCAGGCCGCCGCCAGCGGCGACCTCGCCCTGAAGGGCCAGGACGTGAGCCTGAACGGCCCGGCCTACGCCGGCGGCAACGTCGAGGTGCAGGCCGGCGGCGCGCTGAGCAATGCGCAGAGCCTGGCGGCTGGGCACGGCGTGCAACTGAACGCCGCGACGCTGAGCAACGACGGCCAGATCGTCGCCGGCATCGCGGGCCAAACGCGGGTCGCCGGGCAGGGCCTGGGCATCGTCGCCGGCAGCGTGAACAACCGGGGCCGGCTGGACGCCAGCGGTACCCTCGACCTGCACAGCGACACCCTGGACAACAGCGGCCAGGCCTACGCCGACCGCCTCGCCATCGACGCCCGCCGCCAGCTCGACAACCACGGCACCCTGCAAGGGCGCGAGGCCTCGTTGAGCACGCGCCAGTTCAACAACCTCGGTGCCGATGCGCAGCTGATCGGCGAGGCCAGCCTGCTGCTCGGCGCCCCCGCCATCGCCAACCTTGGCGGGTTGATCCGCTTCGGCGACGGCCAAGCCGCCAGCCTCGCCTTCAGCCACCTGGACAACCGCGACGGGCGCCTGGAAGCCAACGGCGGCAGCCTGGCCCTGAGCGGCGGCAGCCTGGACAACCAGCGCGGGCGCATCGTCGCCGGCAGCGCGCGGATCGACGCCCTGCGCGTCGACAACAGTGGTGGCCTGATCGGCAGTAGCGCCGGCGATCTGGTGCTGAACGTGCAGGGCGACCTGAACAATGCCGGCGGCAAGCTGCAGGCCGCTCAGGCACTGAGCCTTGGTGCCGATGCGCTCGACAATCGTGGCGGCACCCTGGTCGGCGACGCCCTCGAACTCACCGGCGGCAGCCTGGACAACCGCCAGGGCGGCGTACTCAGCGCCGAACGCGGCGACCTGACGCTGCGCCTGGGTGGCGCGCTGGACAACGGCGCCGGCCTGGCCCAGGCCGGCGGCACCCTGCTGCTGGACGTGGGCAGTGTGAGCAACGCCGCCGGCAAGCTGCTGGCGCAGAGCCTCGACCTCACCGCCCACGGGGCCCTGGACAACAGCAATGGCACCCTGGCCGCCGAGCAGGTGAGCCTGCGCGCCGGCAACCTGGCCAACCGCAATGGCCGGGTGCAGGCCGACGGCGCCCTGGAACTCGACGCCGGCGACCTCGACAACAACGCCGGCCTGCTGCTGGGCGGCACCCTGCGGGCCGGCCTCGCCAGCCTCAGTGATAACTCCGGCGGCACGCTGAGCGCCGACGGCCTGCTGAAGCTGACCGTGGCCCAGGCGCTGAACAACGCCCTGGGCCGCCTGCAATCGACACAAGGCGACGTGGACGTCAGCGCCGCCAGCCTGGACAACCGCCAGGGCACCGTCGCCGGAGGCCAGTTGCTGCTGCGCACGGCGGGAACCCTGGACAATCGCGGCGGGCGAATCGTCGGCGACGGCGTGCAGGCCAGCGCCGAGGTCATCGACAACGGCAGCCAGGGCCTGCTGGTGGCGGGCGCCCAGGGCCTGACGCTCGGCGCGCGGCAACGCCTGTCCAACGACCAGGGGCGCATCCAGAGCGACGCGGCCCTGCACCTCGACGCGCCGCGGCTGGAAAACCGTGGTGGCGTGGTGCTCGGCCACAGCCTGGAACTCCAGGGCGGCGACCTCGACAACAGCCAGGGCGGCGCCCTGGTCGGCAACGGCGGCCAGGTGGGCCTGGCGCTCGACGGCGTGCTGAACAACGCCACCGGGCTGATCGACGCGGGCGACCAGGCGTTGCTGTTCAGCCGCGCACTGGCTGAGCTCGACAATCGCGGTGGCACCCTGCGTGGCGAACGCCTCGAGCTGCTCGCCGGCAGCCTCGACAACTCCGCCTCCGGCCGCCTGCTGGCGGGCGCCGGCGGCCTGTCGCTGACGGCCGGCGCGCTGAACAACCAGCGCGGCCTGGTCTACGCCCAGGGTGGCGAAGTCAGCCTCGACCTCGGCGCGGGCGGCCTGCAGAACCAGGGCGGTGCCGTGCAGGGCGACAGCGTCGGTATCAGCGCCGCGCGCCTGGACAACAGCCAGGCCAACGGCGAAGCCGGCCTCGTCGCCGGCCTGCTCGGCAAGCTCGAACTGCTCGTGGGCGAGGTGATCAACCGTGGCGGCCAACTGTTCGCCAGGGACGTGCTGAGCGTCACCGGTGCCAGCCTGGACAACAGCGGCGGCCAGCTCAGCGGCGACAGCGTCGTCCTCAGCGACAGCGGTGCGCTGAACAACCAGGGCGGCCTGATCGAAGCGGCCGAAGCCCTCGGCCTGGACAGCGGCTCGCTGGACAACAGCCAGGGCGGCCGCCTGCGCGCCCTTGGCGGCGCCGACAGCCACATCCGCAGCCTCGGCCAGTTGAACAACCAGGGCGGCAGCATCGGCGTCGCCAGCCAGGCCTTCACCCTGAGCAGCGGCACCAGCCTGCTCAACGCCCAGGGGCGGATCGAGCACGCCGGCGCCGGCCTGTTCGGCCTCAGCGCCGGCACCCTCAGCGGCGCCGGTTCGCTCACCGGCCTGGGCTCCGGCCTGTGGCAGCTGGGCAGTGTCAACGGCGTGGGCCAGGTGCGCCTGAACGGCGCGCTCGACCTGCGCGTGACCCAGGGCCTGGAGATCGCCGCCGGCGAACGCATCGCTAGCGCGGGCGGCCTCAGCCTGACGGCGGCGTCGCTGAACAACAGCGGCGAGTTGCTCAGCGACGGCGACCTCGGCCTGCACCTTAGCGGCGACGCCTACAACGCCGGCCTGCTCTCCGCCCAGCGCGGCCTGACCCTGGACGCCGGCAACCTCACCCAGCGCGGCGGGCGCCTGGCCAGCGGCGGCGACAGCGTGCTGACCCTCGGCGGCACCCTCGACAACCAGGGCTGGCTGATCGCCAACCAGGCCCTGCGCGCCAGCGCCGCGCAAGTGAACAACAACGGCACCCTGGGCGCCCTCGGCGCGCTGGCGATCAGCAGCCAGGGCATCGCCAACGGCGCCGACAGCCTGCTGTTCAGCGGTGCCGACATGACCCTGCGCGCGGCCAGCCTGAGCAACCGCTACGGCGACCTCTACAGCCAGGGCAACCTCAGCTTCGCCGGCCTTGACGGCGGCCGCGCGCAGAGCTTCAGCAACCGCTCGGGGACCATCGAGGCCCAGGGCGACATCGGCCTGGACGTGGCCAGCCTGGAAAACGTCCGCGACCTCTTCGCCGTCGAACAGGTCACCAGCGCCGGCACCTTCGACGTGCAGTGCGGCCAGCACTGCGGCGGCCACGACTCCTTCAAGCGCGGCAAGATCAACGTCAACGAAACCCTCTCCGAGCGCATCACCCAGAACAGCCCCGCCGCGTGGCTGACCGCCGGGGGCAACCTGCGCATCGACGCCGACGCGGTGGAAAACCGCAACAGCACCATCGCCGCCAACGGCGACCTCGCCGTCAACGCCAACTCGCTGCTCAACCAGGGCAGCGTCTCGCGCACCGGCAACAAGGTGGTGGTGGTCAACGTGGTGGCCGGCGACCACGGCAAGATTCCCACCGGCCAGTGGGACGACATGGCGGACCTGGCCCGCGCCTTCAACACCAAGATGGCCGCCGGCACCTTCGACCAGGGCCTGTACGACCAGCTCTGGGCCATCTACGGCGGCGACCGCTGGGCGATAGGCACCCCGGTCATCACCTGGAGCGAAGACGGCAGCGAGTCGGCGGCGGCCACCCTCCAGGCCGGCAACCGCGTCACGCTGAACGTGGCCAACAGCCTGCAGA
Organism: Pseudomonas citronellolis; assembly: GCF_029335315.1. Taxonomy (GTDB): domain Bacteria; phylum Pseudomonadota; class Gammaproteobacteria; order Pseudomonadales; family Pseudomonadaceae; genus Pseudomonas; species Pseudomonas citronellolis_A. The sequence continues at coordinate 1,807 of NZ_JARJLT010000367.1, read as the reverse complement.
ACGGCACCGTCACGGACTACAGCCGCGCCCAGCTCACCGGGCAACTGGCCGGCAGCCTGCTGGGCTCGCAGGTGGGCACGGTCAACCTCACCCTCAACCCGCAGGCCGGCGACGCCCAGGCCCGCGCGCCGCAAAGCGTGCAGAGCGTGACCCACACCGCCGCCGACGGCAGCCAGCAGGTCAGCTTCATCCCGGTGGACTACAGCGGCGTGCCCTTCGCCGCCGTGGACCCGACCGCGGCCGACACTTTCCGTCTGCCCCAGGGCCAGTACGGGATGTTCATCCGTAGCCCGGACCCGCAGAGCCACTACCTGATCGAAAGCAACCCGGCGCTCACCGACCTGGGGCGCTTCCTCAACTCCGACTACCTGCTCGGCCAGCTCGGCTACGACCCGGACCAGGCCTGGAAGCGCCTGGGCGACGGCGCCTACGAGACGCGCCTGGTCCGCGAGGCGATCCAGGCGCAGACCGGCCAGCGTTTCCTCGACGGCCTGACCAGCGACTACGACCAGTTCCAGTACCTGATGGACAACGCCCTGGCGGCCAAGGACGCGCTGAACCTCAGCGTCGGCGTGGGCCTTTCCGCCGAGCAGGTGGCGGCGCTGACCCACGACATCGTGTGGATGGAAAAGCGCGTGGTGGACGGCCAGGAAGTGCTGGTGCCGGTGGTCTACCTGGCGCAGACCGAGGAGCGCAACCTGCGCGGCGGCAGCCTGATCCAGGGCCGCGACCTCAACCTGATGGCCGGCGGCGACCTGGTCAACGTCGGCACCCTGCGCGCCAGCGAAGACCTCAGCGCCAGCGCCGGCGGCAGCATCCTCCAGGGCGGCCTGGTGGACGCCGGCCAGCGTGTCAGCCTGCTCGCCGGCGACAGCATCCGCAACGCCCTGGCCGGGCAGATCCGTGGCGACCAGGTGGACCTCACCGCGCTCAAGGGCGACATCGTCAACGACCGCACCGCCGTCACCGCCGGTATCGGCGGCGGCGAGTACCGCAGCTTCCTCGACGCGGGGGCGGGGATCAGCGCGCGCAGCGACCTGAGCCTCGACGCCGGGCGCGACATCAGCAACCGCGGCAGCCTCGCCAGCGGCGGCGACAGCTACCTGGGCGCCGGGCGCGACATCAACCTCGAAGCGGTGGCCGACGCCAGCCACCTGCGCGACATCCAGCAGGGCGGGCACCACGTCACCACCACCAGCGTCGTGCAGAACCATGGCTCAACCCTGGCGGCCGGCGGTGACCTGGTGCTCGACGCGGGGCGCGACCTGAACGTGGTCGGCAGCCAGGCCAGCGCCAAGGGCGACCTCAGCGCCGGCGCCGGCCGCGACATCAACCTGAGCGCCGTCGAGGACGCCGCCAGCGTCGAAGTGCGCAGCAAGACCAGCAGTACCCGCACCGTCGAACAGACCGGGCAGACCCGCCAGCAGGGCGCGCAGCTGAGCGCTGGTGGCGACCTTTCGGCGAGCGCCGGGCAGGACCTGAACCTGACCGCCAGCACCATCAGCGCCAGCAACGAGGCCTACCTCTACGCCGCGCGCGATGTGAACCTGCACGCGGCGGCGGAAACCGACAGCCACGCGCTGAGCAAGACCAAGCGCAGCCACGGCCTGCTCTCCAGCTCCGAGAAGAAGACCGAGGACAGCTCCCTCTACACCACCCAGCAGGGCTCGCTGGTCAGCGCCGACAAGATCGCCATCCGCGCCGGCCAGGACATCGGCGTCAGCGCCAGCGACGTGGCCTCCACCCACGGCACCAGCCTGCTGGCCGGGCGCAACGTGCTGATCGACGGCGCCACGGAAACCTCCGA
>NZ_JARJLT010000366.1 GCF_029335315.1 Pseudomonas citronellolis | reverse complement strand
GAACAGCGCTTGCGCTGGCCCGAAGGGGAATAACCCAGTGCCTCATCGGCTCGACATCAGCGCAGGAGCGGATTCCGTCCGCGATGGGCGTGGGGCTTCAGATCAACCCGCAGGCCTTCGCCGCGACGGCGGCCTGGGCGCGGCTGTCCACCTCGAGCTTGCTGAAGATGTGCTTCATGTGGCTCTTGATGGTTTCCGGGGTCACTCCCAGCAGCTTGGCCATTTCCTTGTTGGATTTGCCCTGGGCCACCAGTTCGAGGACGCTGCGCTCCTTGCTGGTCAGGGTGATCATCAGGCGCGCGGCGTTCTGTCCGTTGGTGCCGTCGCTTTCGGCGAGCAGCAGGCGCTGCAGGCGCGACTTGAGCGCCTGGCTCGGCCCTGGCTGGCGGATGGCGTAGGCGATGAGCTGCTGCAGGCCTTCCTGCGGCGGCAGGTCGAGCAGCAGTTGCGGGGCGTTGCAGTGCTCCAGCAACTCGGCCACCTCCAGCAGGTAGTCCAGCGCCTTGTCGCTGGCGCGGCGGCGCCAGTGCACCAGCGCCAGGCTGGTGCCCAGGCGCAGTTGCATCAGCCGCAGGTTGAGCTGCCGGGCCTGCTGGCGCAGGTCTTCGGCGCGCTCCACATCGGCGCTGCGGGACAGGCCGCAGGCTTCGCACCAGAGCGCCGCCAGGCTCGCCAGGCAGGCGTATTCGGAAATGCGTCCGGGGTCGGCGGGCCCGTGGTCGCCGGTCAGCGCTTCCAGCTGGTTGGCGCAGGCGGCCGCCTCATGGGGCTTGTGCTCCAGCAGGCTGACCCGCGTGCGTTCCAGCAGCAGTTGCGCCTGCAGGCGCGGCCAGGCGCGGGTGTGCGCCAGGCGGTCGCCTTCTTCGAGGAAGTAGCGCGCGCCCTGGGGGCTCGCATGGCCGCTGCTCAGCCGACTGGTGGTCACCAGCAGCACCCCGGCGCAGTCGAGGAAGCCGGTGATCTTCACCGTCTCGATGCTTTCCATGCTCAGCCGTTCGGCCTCGCCCAGGTTGCCCTGCAGGTAGCGGATGGAGGCGAGGAAGCCGGAGGGCAGGGCGCGCAGCACCGGGTGCCGGCGCACGCCACTGTCAGAGTGCAGCGGTGTGGTCATCCGCAAGGCTTCCTCGAGGATCGCCGTGGCCTGGGAGAAACGCCCCTGCAAGGCCTCGCTGTAGCCCATCAGGCACAGCCGGTAGACCTGGTTGAACTGGTAGCGGCTGGGCTCCAGCGGTGTGCGGGCCATCGCCGGCAGGGTGTAGAACTCCTGCCAGCGGCAGCCGCGCAGGTGGCTGAAGCACAGCACGTTGAGCAGGGTGTTGCTGATCCACGGGCGGTCCTTGAGGTGCGGGAAGCAGGCGCTGGCCAGCTCGCCGCCGTCCTCGCCGCGATCCTCCAGGGCCAGCACCGTGGCTTCCAGCGCCCGGCATTCCCACTCCAGCGGCTCGCTCTCGGCGATTCCCGGCAGGGCCTGGCGGACCTCGGCCAGCAACTGCCGCGCCTGTTCGCAGTGCATCGCCAGGCCGGCGGCCCAGCCCAGGGCCAGCTTGAGCTGCACCGGCGATTCCAGCAGGCGGTCGTGCAACTGGCGCTGCCAGTCGAGGAGGATCACGAAGTCGCCGCGCTCGACCATCTCCATGGCGCAGTGGGCGATCCAGCCCTGGGCGCTGTCGGTGTCGCCGCAGGCCAGCGCGGTGCGCACCGCGTCCATCCACAGTTGCTGCCCGGCGTACCAGTGCGCGGTTCGTGCCAGGGTGGCCTGCAGCTCGGCGCCTGGCAGCCGGCGGCGCAGGTGCTCGCGGAACAGCGGGTGGAAGCTGAACCACTGGGCGCGTTCGTCGAGGGTGATGAGGAACAGCTGGCGGCGTTCCAGTTCGTCGATCAGCGCCGCGCCGTTGGCCGCGCCGGTCAGGGCCTCGGCCAGGGTGTTGTTGAACTTGTCGATGGCCGCCAGGCGCGGCAGTTGTTCGGCCAGCTCGGCGGGCAGGCGTTCGAGCAATTCGTCCATCAGGCCGCTGATGCTGTTGGCCATGCGCGTGCCGCCCGAGGGGCGCTGGCGCAGGGCCAGCAGGCTGGCGCGCAGCGCGGCGATCCAGCCGGCGGTGGCGCTGTGCAGCTCGATCAGCTCGGCGGTGTCGAGGGTGGAATCGCCGGCGCGTAGCATCAGGTCGCGGGTTTCGTCCAGGTCGAAACGCAGCTGCGCGGCGTCCACCTCCAGGCAGGCGTCGGCGTACAGGTGCGCCAGCAGCGAGGTGGGCAGGTCGCCGCGGCCGCAGAACACCAGGTGCAGGTTGTCCGGGGCGAAGCGCACCAGGTTGTCGAAAGCGGCGACGAGCACCGCCGAGGGCACGCAGTGGTAGTCGTCGATGAACAGGAAGCACTGCTCGCTGCGCCGCTCCAGGTCGTTCAGCAGCAGCGTGCCCAGGTGCTCCGCCGGCAGCAGCGAGAACTCCGCCAGCAGGTTGTCGTTGCCGCCCAGGCCGCGCTGGATGGCCGCGGCGACGTAGAGCAGCAGGCGCTCGGCGTTGTCGTCGGTTTCGTCCAGGTTCAGCCAGGCGACCTTGCCGCCGCGTGCCTGCGCGGCCTCGGCCCAGGCGCCGGCCAGGGTGCTCTTGCCGAAACCGGGCGGGGCGCGCAGCACCGTCACCGTGGTTTCGACGATGCGCTCTATGAGTTGCTCCAGGCGCGGCCGTGGCAGGTTGCCGCGCCCTCTGCGTGGCGGCAGGAGCTTGGTGGAAAGCAGTGGAGAAAGCATTCGTTGTTGTTCTGTTCGGCTCGCGGGGGCATCCCCCATCGGGGGGGTCAATAGCACTTCTGCCCGTGAATAGTATCCGGGGCGTACCGATGCGACAGCGACTGGCTGCAGCGCGGAAACCACCTCGTGGAGAACAAGAATGACCGGGTACGCCGCAAGAGTCGAGCTTGAACCGACGGGCCTCGACGCCGACCTCAACGAAATCGAACAGGCCATGCAGCTTGGCGCCAGGCGCTTCGCCAACAAGGTGCTGCGCCCCATCGGCCAGCAACTGGACCTGCTGCGCCCGACCGACGTGGTGGCCGCGACTTCGCCGCTGTGGCAGGTGTTCGGCGAGTTCGCCAAGCTCGGCATCAACCTTGACGACCTGCTGCAGCTGCCGCCCGCCGAGCGCGCCCGCCTGAAAGCGCTGATCTTCGAGGAGCTGGGCTACGGTGATGGCGGCCTGGCGGTGGTGCTCGGCGCCTCCATGGTGCCGGCCATCGTCCTGCACCTGATGGGCCGCGGCGACCTGCTCAAGCGCTACGCCGACAAGCCGATCGGCTGCTGGGGCATCACCGAGCCGGATCACGGCTCGGACATGCTCGACAGCAGCGGCCACGCCCGCCACCCCGGCGCCCGCCATGGCCGGCTGAATTGCAGCGCGCGCATCGAGAACGACCGCCTGATCGTCAACGGGCAGAAGTCGGCCTGGGTCTCCAACGGTCCCATCGCCCAGGTGTGCATACTCTTCTGCGGCTACGACGACGGCTCCGGCGAGGACAAGCGTTGCGTGCTGCTGGTGCCCCTGGACCTGCCCGGCGTCAGCCGCGGCACGCCACTGGACAAGATGGGCCAGCGCGCGCTGCCCCAGGGCGAGCTGTTCTTCGACAACGTCAGCCTGCCGCTGGACCACCTGGTGGCCACCCCCGAGGATTACCTGCGCGCCGAACAGGGCGTGCTGGCCGAGGCCAACGCGCTGATGGGCGCCATCTGGACCGGCGCCGCCCGCGCCGCCTACGAGCACGCCTACGAATACGCCCACGAGCGCAAGCAGGGCGGGGTGCCGATCATCCAGCACCAGAGCGTGCGCCAGCGCCTGTTCCACATGTTCGCCCGTGTCGAGGCCGCGCGGGCCTTGTCGCGCCGCGTGCTGCTGTTCAACGAAGTGGCGCCGCAGCCGGCGCTGCAGGGCTCCATCGCGTCGAAGATCACCGTCACCCAGACCGCCTTCGACGTCGCCTCGCAAGCCATCCAGATGTTCGGCGGCAACGGCGTCACCCGCGAGTACCCGGTGGAGAAGCTGCTGCGCGACGCGCGCGCCTCGATGATCGAGGACGGCTGCAACGAAATGCTCGCCATCAAGGGCGGCACCCTGATCTCCCGCCTCTGAGTGACCCGCATGAAAATGAACGCTTATGTAGCCGGGGTGGGCATGCTGCCCTTCGGCAAGTACCTCGGCACGCCGCTCAAGCGCCTGGCCGGCGACGCCATCCGGCTCGCCCTGGCCGACGCCGGCATCGACGCCCGCCAACTGCAGGCGGCGTGGATGGGCAACGCCGCGGCCGGGGTCATCACCGGCCAGGAAATGATCCGTGGCGAAGTGGCGCTGCGCGAGCTGGGCATCGGGCGCATCCCGGTGGTCAACGTGGAGAACGCCTGCGCCTCGTCCTCCACCGCCTTCCAGCAGGCCTGCGCGATGGTCAGCGCCGGCTACTACGACATCGTCCTGGCCTGTGGCTACGAGAAGCTCTTCCATGAAGACAAGGCGCGCAGCCTCGGCGCCTTCTCCAGCGCGGTGGACGTGGAAGACCCGGACGGCGCGGTGAACGTGGTGAAGAAACTCGCGGCCGCGGCCGACGAACCCTTCGACGCCGCGGGCGCCGGCAGCACCCGCTCGGTGTTCATGGACATCTACGCCATGATGGCGAAGAAGTACATGAAGCGTTACGGCGCCAGCGCCCGGCATTTCGCCCTGGTGGCGGCGAAGAACTCCTGGCATGGCAGCCTCAACGCGCGCGCCCAGTTCCGCGAGCGCCTGAGCGTGGAACAGGTGCTGGCCGCGCGGCCGATCGTCGACCCGCTGACCCTGCCGATGTGCTCGCCGATCGGCGATGGCGCGGCGGCGGTGGTGCTGGTCAGCGAGCGCAAGGCGCGCGAGCTGGGCTTGCGCAACCCGGTGCGGGTGGCGGCCTCGGCGCTGGTCACCGGCTGGGACTTCGAGCACCCCGACGACAGCGTCGGCGCCCTGGCCGCGCAGCAGGCCTACGAGGCGGCCGGCATCGGCCCGGACGAGCTGTCCTGCGTGGAGCTGCACGACGCCTCGGCCCCCTCGGAGCTCATGGCCTACGAATACCTCGGCCTGTGCCCGCGCGGCGAAGGCGTGGCGTTGCTGGAAAACGGCGACACCGGCATCGGCGGGCGCATCCCGGTGAACACCTCCGGCGGCCTGCTGCGCAAGGGCCATCCGGTGGGCGCCAGCGGCTGCGCGCAGATCGTCGAACTCACCGAGCAGCTCCAGGGTCGTTCCGGCCAGCGCCAGGTGCAGGGCGCGCGCGTCGGCCTGGCGCACAACGGCGGCGGCGCCATCGGCCTGGACGCGGCGGTCACCGTGGTCAGCCTGCTGCTGCGGGAGGACCTGCGATGAGCGAGCTGAACTTCGCCGGCCTGATCGGCGAGCGCGTGCGGCGCACACCGGACCTGGACGTGCTGACCGTGGAGAACGGCGCCGACTTCCCCTTGCAGACCCGCAGCTACCGCCAGCTCTGGGACAACGGCCACGCCCTGGCCTGGGGCCTGACTCGCCTGGGCCTTCGCCCGGGCGACTGCTTCGCGCTGCTGATGGCCAACCACGCCGAGTTCGTCGACGCCATGCTGGCGGCGGCGATCACCGGCACCGTGTTCGTGCCCATCGACCCGCGCGCCCGTGGCGACAAGCTGGCGTTCTTCCTCGACAACGCCCGCTGCCGCGCGGTGATCGCGGCGGACTACGCCCTGGCCAACCTGCTGGCGGTGCGCGAGCGCCTGCCGTTGCTGCGGGTGGTGGCGGTGCTCGACAGCGGCGAAGGCGCGGCGGATTTCGCTCCGCGCGACGGCGTGCAGGCCTACGCCGACCTGCTGGCCGGGGAGGGCGGGGAACACCCGCTGAACCTGCCCGGCGACGACGCGCCGATGCAGCTGATCTTCACCTCGGGCACCACCGGCGATCCCAAGGGCATCGTCATGACCCACAAGCGCTACTGCGAGACGGCGCTGCTCACCGACCGCATCTTCGGCTACCGCGGCGACGACCGGCCGTACTCCGGGCTGTCGCTGACCCACGCCAACGCGCAGCTGGTGACCCTCGGCGCGTCCCTGGCCCTGGGCCTGCGCTGCGTGCTCTCGCGGCGTTTCAGCAAGTCGCGGCTGTGGAACATCTGCCGGCGCTTCGGCTGCACCAGCTTCACCCTGCTGGGCGGCATGACCACCGCCATCTATGCCGAACCACGGCGCCCGGACGACGCCGACAACCCGGTGCGCTTCGTGATCTCGGCGGGCATGCCGGCGGCCATCTGGACCGACTTCGCCGAGCGCTTCGGCGTGCAGATCCTGGAGTTCTACGGCGCCGCCGAGGGCGGCCTGACCGTCAACCCCATGGGCCTCGGCCCGCTGGGCAGCATCGGCAAGCCGGTGCCCAGCCTGCGCCATCGCATCGTCGATGAAAACGACGCCGACTGCGCGCCGGGCCAGCCGGGCGAGCTGCTGTTCCAGCCGGCCGACGGCAGCGCGTTCCGCGTCGAGTACTTCGGCAACCCCGAGGCTTCGGCGAAGAAATGCGCCGATGGCTGGCTGCACATGGGCGACGTGGTGGTCGCCGACGCCGGCGGCTGGCTGTACTTCCAGTACCGCAAGGGCAGCGGCATTCGCCGCAACGGCGACTTCATCAACGGTGCCTTCATCGAAAAGGCCATCGCCGACTGCCCGGAGGTGGACGACGTCTACGTCTACGGCATTCCCGCCAGCAACGGCGTGCCCGGTGAGAAGGACGTGGTGGCGGCGGTGGTGCCCAAGCGCCGCGAGGGCTTCGACCCGCAAGGCGTGTTCCGCGCCTGCCGCGCGCGCCTGGAAGCCAACTTCGTGCCCAGCTACCTGCAGGTGCTGGAGCAGATTCCCAAGACCGCCTCGGAAAAACCCCAGGAGCGCTTCCTGCTGGAAGCCTTCGCGCAAGACCCCGCCAACGTGCACCGCGAAGCCCGTTGAGCCCCCCACAACAAGAGGAAACCCGCAATGACCGAAGCACGCAAAGTCCTGATCTACGGCGCCAGTGGCTACACCGGCAAACTGGTGGCCGAGGCCCTGGCCCAGCGCGACATCCCCTTCTACATGGCCGGGCGCACCCGCTCGCGCCTGGAGGCCGCGCTCAAGGTCGTGGAAGAACGCCACGACGCGCCGGTGGACGCGCAGATCGTCACCGCCGATAACAACGTCGAAGCGTTGCTGCCGCTGTTCCAGCAGGTGGACGTGGTGATCAACGTCGCCGGCCCCTTCATGCAGATCGCCTGGCCGGTGGTGGAGGCAGCCCTGGAAGCCGGCTGCCATTACCTGGACACCACCGGCGAGCAGGACTGGACCGCCGCCATCGGCGAGAAATACGGCGCCGCCTTCGCCGCCAAGGACCTGCTGCTGTGCCCGGCCAACTCCTTCATGTGGGCCGCCGGCTCCATGGCCGCCGAGGTGGTGCTGGAGAACCCCGAGGTGGACAGCCTGGACATCTGCTACCAGATCGACAACGGCCTGCCGTCCGAAGCCTCCACCAAGTCGTTCCTGCGCATGGTCTGCAACGACGTCTCGCAGTTCTACCTGGAACAGAACCAGCTCAAGGCCTGGCCCAACGACGTGGCCTACAAGGTCTCGCTGCCGTACCGCAACGCCCAGCTCAGCGCCCACCCGTGGGGCGGCGCCTGCGAGCCGATCTGGTTCAAGGACGACCCGCGCGTGCTCAACTGCAAGGTGCTGACCGCCATGGGCGAGCACCTGATCGAGCCGGTGCTGCAGGCCATCCGCGCGTTCAACGCCGCCGCCCCCGGCCTGAGCCAGGCCGAGCGTGAGCAATGGACCAACCGCATGGGCGACCAGATGGACAGCGGCGAGCCGCCGAAGGACTCGCTCGACGTGCAGCGCGGCGTGATCGTGGTGCACGGCCAGGGCCGCCGCGTGACCAGCAGCTACGTGATGAACCTGTCCGCCGCCTACACCTGGACCGGCGACATCTGTGCAGAAGGCGCCCAGCGCCTGCTCGCCGGCCAGCTCAAGGCCGCCGGCTTCCAGTCGCCGGCCAAGGCCTTCGGCCACCGCGAGCTGATCCAGCGCTTCCACGAACGCGGCTTCTGCAGCGCGCTGCCCAACTGAGGATTCGTCCATGACCCAGTACCTGGAACAACTGCGCCTGGACGGCAAGGTCGCCCTGGTCAGCGGCGCCGCCCGCGGCCTCGGCTCCGAAGTCGCCGAAGCCCTGCTGCAGGCCGGCGCCAGCGTGATGCTCAGCGACCTGCTCGACGCCGAAGGGGCCGCCACCGCGCGGCGCCTGGCCGAGGCCCACGGCGAGCGCGCCGCCTTCGTGCGCCATGACGTGACCCGCGAGGCCGACTGGCAGACCGCCATCCAAACCACCCTCGATCGCTTCGGCGGCCTCGACATCCTGGTCAACAACGCCGGCATCGAAAGCGCGGCGCTGGTCGCCGAGTGCGAGCTGGAAGACTTCCAGCGGACCATGGCGATCAACGTCGACGGCGTCTTCCTGGGCGTCAAGCATGCCCTGCGCGCCATGCGCCCGGGCGGCGCCAGCGGGCGCGGCGGCTCAATCATCAACCTGTCCTCGGTGGCCGGCCTGGTGGGCATGCCCAGCCTGACCGCCTACTGCACCTCCAAGGGCGCGGTGCGCCTGCTGACCAAGGCGGCGGCCATCGAATCGGCGCGCCTCGGCTACGGCGTGCGGATCAACTCGTTGCACCCGGCGATCATCAAGACCGGCCTGGGCGCCAACGTGGTGAACAACCTGGTTCGCGTCGGCCTGGCGCCGGACGAGGCCAGCGCCGACGCCTACGTCGCCTCCCTGCACCCGCTGGGCTACGGCCAGCCCCACGACGTCGCCTCGGCGGTGCTGTTCCTCGCCGGGCCGGCCTCGGGCTGGATGACCGGCGCCGAACTGGTGCTGGACGGCGGCGCGTCGGCCTGCTGAGGAGGAGCCCGCATGCTGAGTCAACGTGGGTTCCTGCGCAGCGCGGCGCTGTTCAACTGGACGGTCGCCGGCGCGCTGATCCTCGCCATGCCCCTGGTCGAGCGCCTGCTCGGCCTCGAGCCGGTGGCGCCTTCGGACAAGGTCTTCGTCGACCTGTTCGGGGTGCTGGTGATCGCCTTCGGCGTCGGCTACTGGCGCCTGGCCGACGACTTCCGCCAGTACCGCCCGTTCGCCCAGTGGGGCGCCTGGGCCAAGCTGGCGGTGGTCGGCGTGGTGTTCTGGCACTTCATCGCCGGCCATATCGGCTGGCCGCTGCTGGCGTTGTCCGCCGGCGACCTGTTCTACGCGGCGGCGTTCCTGGTGTTGCTGCGCAACGCCGGGCAGTCCGGCGCCCAAGGAGCCATGCAATGAAAAAGACCGTGACCGTCTATGGCGCCACCGGCGTGGCCGGCAGCGCCTGCGTCGAGGAAATGCTCGCCCAGGGCCTGTTCGACGTGCAGGTGTTGCTGCGCCAGGGCCAGGACCGCGACCGCTCGACCCTCGGCGCTCGCGCCGACACCGAGAAACAGGCGCTCTACGCCAGCTGGCGCGAGCGCGGCGTGCGCCTGATCGAAACCGACGTGGCCTCCCACGCGGCGCTGATCCCGGCGCTGCGCGGCACCGACTACCTGGTGTCGTGCGCCCCCTACGCCGCCACGGAAAGCCAGTACGCGCTGATTTTCGCGGCGCGCGAGGCCGGCGTGGAGCGCTTCGTGCCCTCGGAGTTCGGCTTCATCTACGAGTGGGAGCAGTTCTGGCCGAGCGACACCGAGCACCGCGCCATGGCCCGGCAGAAGGCCTTCATCCGCCGGGTGATCGAACTGGCCGGGCTGGACTACACCATCATCCCGGCCGGCTTGTGGATCGAGTACTACATGCTCGAACCGGTGGCGGTGATGGGCGACGGCAATGCGCCCATGGCCTGGTCCAGCGGCCGCGACGTGGGCCGCATCATCCCCCACGTGCTGGCCCACCCGGCCTCGCGCAACGCCGTGTGCCCGGTGGCGGCCACCGCCTACTGCAGCTGGAACGAACTGTTGCAGGCCCGCGAGCGTGTACTCGGCCGCCCGGTCGAGCGCCAGTACCTGGGCGCCGAGCAGTGGCAGGCGGCCTACGCCGCGCAGGCGCCGGGGCCGCTGAAAACCGTGATGGCCATCGGCGTGGCGGCCACCCAGTGCCCGCCGGGCATGCCGCTGTGGGCCAACTGGAACGGCCTGCACCTGCCGGAGTTCCGCGGCACCCCGCTGGAAGAGCTGTTCCCCGGCTACGTCGAACCCTTCACCGCCGCCATGCGCGCCAGCCTGAACCCCTGATACGGAGCGAGACCATGAACCGCCTGCAAGACAAGACCTGCCTGGTCACCGGCGCCGCCAGCGGCATCGGCCTGGCGATCGCCGAAACCTTCCTGCGCGAGGGCGCCCGCGTGCTGCTCAGCGACATCGACGCCGCACGCGGCGAGGAACAGGCCCGGCGCCTGCGCCAGGAGGGCCTGGACGCCTGGTTCCAGGCCCACGATGTCACCGACGAGGAGCAGTGGCGGCACGTGCTGGACAACCTCCAGCAGCGCTGGGGCGGCCTCGACGTGCTGGTCAACAACGCCGGCATCGCCCTGATCGGCGATGTGGAAAGCCTGAACCTGGCGCAGTGGCGCAGGGTCAACGCGGTGAACCTCGACGCGGTGTTCATCGGCACCCAGCAAGCCATCGCGGCGATGAAGGGGCGCGGCGGCTCGATCGTCAACGTCGCCTCCATCGAAGGCTTCATCGGCGAGCCCATGGTGCCGTCGTACAACGCCAGCAAGGGCGGGGTGCGCCTGTTCACCCGCTCGGCGGCGGCGCACTGCGCGCGCAAGGGCTACGCCATCCGCATCAACAACCTGTGCCCCGGCTACGCCGCCACGGCGATGATCAGCGGCGGCCTGGAAACCCTCGGCGAAGGCCTGGCGCAGCAGTTCCAGGGCTACCTGGAGCAGCGCATCCCCATGGGCCGCCTGGCGGCCACCGGGGAAATCGCCAAGGGCGCGCTGTTCCTCGCCAGCGACGACTCCAGCTACATGACCGGGGCCGACCTGGTGATCGACGGGGGGTATCTGGCGCAGTAACGACACAGGCGTTTCGTATGGTGAGAAGCCCGGCATATGCCGGGCTTTTTTGTTTGTGGTGGGAGAGGGCGGGGCTCACCTCGAATCTGCCGTTGCACCACGGGCCGCGGCGGATAACGCCGTAGGCGTTATGCACCCTACGGGAGGCACTGGGCTCCGGCATTCGCCGGACGCGGATCCATCGCGGATGATCCGCTCCTGCCGGAGCGTGGCTTGCGCCAACGCCAGCGTAGGGCGAATCACCGTTCGCGGTTATCCGCCATTGACCGGGCAGCGGCGCCACCGGCTGCTCGGAAGTGCTTTCGCAGGATGGGTATCGCTTCGCTCAACACCATCCTACGACGCTGCTCCTCCTGTAGGAGCGGACTCCGTCCGCGAGGAACCGGTCCGCCGCGCCTCAATCGCGGATAAATCCGCTCCTACAAGAGCGGCAGGGCCTTGCGCCGGGCATGAAAAAGGCCACCCGAAGGTGGCCTTTCCGTTCACGCGGAACCGCTCGCTATCAGCGCACGCCCATGTTGCGCAGGGCGGCCGGCAGGTAGTCGGCGTTGGAGGCCTGGTAGTCGAAGTTGTAGAAGTGCTTCTCCTCGTTGGTCATGCCCAGCGCCAGGTAACGGCCGGACTGCAGGTCGTACAGGGTCTCCATGGTGTACAGCGGCACCTGGTGGTTGTAGAACTGCATGGCGTGGGCCTCGGCGACGCGCCAGAGCATGCCGCGGCCATCGTAGTGGTCGATCTCGGCGGCTTGCCAGGTGTCCTCGTCGATGAAGAAGTGGCGCTTGGCATAGATGTGGCGCTGGCCCGGCTTCAGGGTCGCTTCCACTTCCCACACGCGGTGCAGCTCGTAGCGCGCCAGGTTCTGGTCGATGTGGCCGGGCTTGAGGATGTCGGCGTACTTCAGCTTGGTCGAGGCCAGGCGATAGCTGTTGTAGGGGATGTAGATCTCTTTCTTGCCGATCAGCTTCCAGTCGTAACGGTCCGGGGCGCCGTTGTACAGGTCGTAGTTGTCCGAGGTGCGCAGGCCGTCGGTGGCCTGGCCGGGGCCGTCATAGGCCACCTGCGGGGCGCGGCGCACGCGGCGCTGGCCGGCGTTGTACATCCACGCCTGGCGCGGCTCGGCCACCTGGTCGATGGGCTCGCGCACCAGCAGCACGTTGCCCGACAGGCGCGCCGGCTGCACCACCTGCTGGGTGAAGCAGAACAGCAGGTTCTTGTTCTCGTTCGGGTTGTAGTCCTTGAGGTTGGTGCGGAAGGTGAAGTGGTCCTCGAAGGTCACCAGGCTCGGGGTGCCGTCGGCCGTCGGGGTGGCCTGGACGATCTGCCGGCTGAAGCTGCCGCCACGGTAGCGGGTGATGTGGTTCCAGATCACCTCCAGGCCGTCCTTCGGAATCGGGAAGGGCACGGCGGTGTCGAAGTCGGCCAGGCCGTTGCCGCCGGTCACCAGGGTGGTGTGGGTGGCGTTGCGCAGGGCGGCGGCGTACACCGAATCCGGCAGGGCGGCGCTGCGGCGGCTCTGGTACACCGGCATCACGTAACTGGCGCCGTAGCGCTTGAACATCTCGACCTGACCGGGAGTGAGCTTGTCCTGGTACTTGGTGTAGTTGTCCTTGGTGATGGTGAACAGCGGCTTGTCGCTGGCGAAGGGGTCGCTGAGGAAACCGTTGGCGTCCACCGGTGCCGCGTCCTTGGCCAGGCCGCCGGTCCAGGCGGGGATGCTGCCGTCGGCATTGCCGGCCTTCACCGCGCCCATGGGGGTCAGGGTCTTGCCCAGTTGCGCGGCCTCGTCGGCCGGCACGGCGGCCATGGCCGCTGCGGCGGAGAGTGCAGTGAGAGAGAAAGCCCCGGCGCGGAGCCAGGATCTTATTGGCGACATATTACTTTCCTCGATGTGCTGGATGGGGCGCGGGTGCGCCGGAGGGCATTGGCTACCCGGACGCCACGCTATCAACCCGCCGGCACCGCGAATGTCCCCCGAATGGGGGGCAAGGGGGAGGAAAAACCGCGCTGGCGAGGGGCGCGGGCGAAGGTATGAATTTCGAATCACTACTAGGTTGCTTTCGACGCCCCCGTGCGGCTGTTTAGCTTCTGCGGCCAACAAAAACACCCAGAAAGGGGAAAGCCGCATGAGCACAACGAGAAAGCGCGCCGGGTTCCAGCTGCAGGCATTGGCCGCGGCGATCGCCGTCGGCATGGCCGGGCACGCCCAGGCCGTCACCTTCAACATCGGCGAGATCGAAGGGCAGTTCGACTCCAGCCTCTCGGTGGGCGCCAGCTGGTCGATGAGCGAGCCGGACAAGGACCTGATCGGCGGCAACAACGGCGGTCGCGGCCTGTCGCAGACCTCCGACGACTCGCACCTGAACTTCAAGCGCGGCGAGACCTTCTCGAAGATCTTCAAGGGCATCCACGACCTGGAGCTGAAATACCAGGACACCGGCATCTTCCTGCGCGGCAAGTACTGGTACGACTTCGAGCTCCAGGACGAGAGCCGTCCGTTCAAGGACATCAGCGACGACAACCGCAAGGAAGGCGCCAAGTCCTCCGGCGCCGAGATGCTCGACGCCTTCATCTACCACAACTACAACATCGGCGACCTGCCGGGCAGCGTGCGCCTGGGCAAGCAGGTGGTCAGCTGGGGTGAGAGCACCTTCATCCAGGGCGGCATCAACGCCATCAACCCGGTCGACGTCTCGGCGTTCCGCCGTCCCGGCGCCGAGATCAAGGAAGGCCTGATCCCGGTGAACATGTTCTACGTCTCGCAGAACATCACCGACGCCCTTTCCGCCGACGCCTTCTACCAGCTGGAGTGGGACCAGACGGTGGTCGACAACTGCGGCACCTTCTTCTCCCAGCCCGACGTGGTGGCCGACGGCTGCAGCAACAACCTGGCGGTGCTGACCCCGGCCCTGGCGCCGTTCGGCCCGAGCTTCGGCTACCAGACCACCCGGGAAGGCGTGATCGTGCCGCGTTCCGGCGACAAGGACGCCCGTGACGGCGGCCAGTACGGCATGGCGCTGCACTTCATGTCCGACGCGCTGGATACCGAATTCGGCGCCTACTACATGAACTACCACTCGCGTCTGCCGATCCTCAGCGTCAGCGCCGCCGACCGCGCCACCTACCTGCGCTCGGCCCAGGTGCTCGCCGGCGGCGTACCGCAGGTGCCGGCCGGGGCGCGCCAGGGCGTGGCCATCGCCAACGTCGCCGGCGGCAGCAGCTACTTCATGGAGTACCCGGAGGACATCCACCTCTACGGCCTGAGCTTCTCCACCACGCTGCCCACCGGCACCGCCTGGCAGGGCGAGATCAGCTACCGGCCCAACGCCCCGGTGCAGATCAACACCACCGACCTGCTCTACGGTGGCGTGCGCGGCCTGGCGGGGATCAACCCGGCGTTCGCCGGCTTCTCCAACTTCTCGCCGCTGGGCGGCGATCCCGCGTCGATCCCGGGCAAGACCCTGGCCGGCTACGAGCGCAAGGAAATCACCCAGCTGCAGACCACCTTCACCCACTTCCTCGACCAGGTCATGGGCGCCGAACGCCTGACCCTGGTGGGCGAAATCGGCTGGACCCACGTCGGCGGCCTGGAAAGCACCAGCGACGTGCGCTACGGCCGCGACCCCATCTACGGCCCGGGTGCGCTGCCGAACAACACCTGCGCGACCATCAACGCTGGCACCGTCGGCGCCAACGGCAAGAACGTCAGCCGTTACTGCGACAGCGATGGCTTCACCACCGCCGACTCCTGGGGTTACCGGATGCGCGCCATCTGGGACTACAACAGCGTGTTCGCCGGGGTGAACCTGAAGCCGAACCTGGCCTGGTCGCAGGACGTCGACGGCTTCTCGCCCGGCCCGGGCGGCAACTTCGAGGAAGGCCGCAAGGCGATCAGCGTCGGCGTCGACGCCGACTACCTGAACACCTACACCGCCAGCCTGTCGTACACCAACTTCTTCGGTGGCGACTACAACACCTCCAGCGACCGCGA
>NZ_JARJLT010000365.1 GCF_029335315.1 Pseudomonas citronellolis | reverse complement strand
TCGCTGCCGTGGGGCATGAAGCCGATCAGGTCGACCACTTTCTTGCCCTGCGGCGCCTGCTTGAGCACGTCGACGAAGAGCTCGTCGCCATTGCCCAGCACCAGCACGTCGGAGGTCTTCACCACCTGGTCGAGGTCGGAGACCAGCAGCGACGAGACGTGGGGAATCTTCGACTCGATGTATTCCTTGTTCGCCCCGTGGACGCGGGCGTACTCGACGTTGCGGTCGAAGATCTGCAGCTCGAAGCCCTTGCCGATGAGCATCTCGGCCAGCTCCACCAGCGGGCTCTCGCGCAGGTCGTCGGTGCCGGACTTGAACGACAGGCCGAGCAGGCCGACCTTGCGGCTGCCGTGGCTGGCGATGATGTCGAAGGCCTTCTGCACCTGGTAGGCGTTGCTGCGCATCAGCGAACCGAGCATCGGGTGCTCGACGTCCAGCTGGCCGGCGCGGTAGGTGAGGGCGCGCACGTCCTTGGGCAGGCAGGAACCGCCGAAGGCGAAGCCGGGCTTCATGTAGTAGCGCGACAGGTTCAGCTTGCGGTCCTGGCAGACCACGTCCATCACTTCGCGGCCGTCGACGCCGACCGCCTTGGCGATGTTGCCGATCTCGTTGGCGAAGGTGACCTTGGCCGCGTGCCAGACGTTGCAGGTGTACTTGATCATCTCGGCGACCTCGATGGTCTTGCGGATGATCGGCGCGTCCAGCTCGCGGTAGATTTCCTCCAGCAGGTCGCCGGTCTGGGTATCCAGCTCGCCGATCACGGTCATCGGCGGGAAGTCGTAGTCCTTGATCGCGGTGCTTTCGCGGAGGAACTCCGGGTTGGTGCCGACGCCGAAGTCGACCCCGGCCTTCTTGCCCGAGCAGTCCTCGATGATCGGGATCACCACGTTCTTCACGGTGCCCGGCAGCACGGTGCTGCGCACCACTACCGTGTGGCGGTCGGCCTTCTCGCGGATGGCGTAGCCGATCTCGCGGCAGACGCTCTCGATGTAGCCCAGGTCGAGGTCGCCGTTCTTCTTGCTCGGGGTGCCGACGCAGATGAACGACACGTCGCTGTCCAGCACGGCCTGCTTGAAGTCGGTGGTGCCCGCCAGCCGCGAGGTGCGGATACCCTGTTCCAGCAGGGGCTCCAGCCCC
Organism: Pseudomonas citronellolis; assembly: GCF_029335315.1. Lineage (GTDB taxonomy): Bacteria > Pseudomonadota > Gammaproteobacteria > Pseudomonadales > Pseudomonadaceae > Pseudomonas > Pseudomonas citronellolis_A. The sequence continues at coordinate 25,598 of NZ_JARJLT010000365.1, read as the reverse complement.
GGTTCGACGATGGGCGACTTGCCGCGGTTGATCAGGTCGATCTTGGTGGTGGAAACGTCCACGCCAATCACGTCGTGACCACGGGCGGACAGGCAACCGGCGCATACTGCACCGACGTAGCCAAGACCAAAGATGCTGATACGCATCGTATTCACCTCTGCTTTGTCGAGCTGTTTAAAAGTTGGCCATTCGGCCAGTTCCCTTTTGCTGCGGTACCCGCTAAGGGGCGCCGCTCAGGCAGTCCTTGAGTGACTCGAAAGTTTCTGCACTCAATTCGGGCAGAGTTCCTGGGCGTGCACTTTAATGTTTCAGGAGGATTGCAAAGTTAGAACTAATTGCACTCTTCTGATGCGTTAAAGTTTGCTTTGGAGTTCTGCATTAATCTCTTAACTCATTGAAATTATTCAGGTTGAACGAGGCCCTCGGGCGCGGCCCGATGCGTTTCGAAAAAACCTGGTATGGGCAACAAACCCTCGATTGGGCGTTGCGGAAGTAGGATGTTCGCGGCAGTCAGATAGTTCCTACCAGAAATCCTTAAGTGGGCGTGGATTTAAATATCCATTGGCCATCAAAGCGGCGTCTTTTGATATCAGGCTGCAACAAAAATGTCGCACTGGGCGGCCTTGCAAAATGCAAGAAGTGCAAAAAGTTCCCGGCTGATTCAGCCGATTTACACTTCGTTCAGCTGCCGTTCAGGATGCTCGGGAGGGTGTTTCAAGGTATTTCGTGCAACTTGCAATCGTGAATTGCATGTAATGGCGGGATGCTTTTAATGGCGAATGGATTACATCCGCGATGGCAAAAAGGGCGGTTTTGCCGCCGCCTGATGGCACCGGGGATGGAGAAAGTTTTTTTCAATATGGGAACGGTTGCCGACAAACGGTAGTGAAAGGCACTTTTTCCGTAAGGGCAAATGCGGCGGGGCGAGGGGACGGGCGGTGTGCGGAGGAGGGCGCGGCGCACCGGGGCGCGCCGCTTTTTCGTGCAGTCAGGCGTCGGGCTGGTCGCGCAGGAACACCAGGCGGTCGGCCGAGGAGGCCTCGGCGGCGAAGCGGTAGCCGGCGTAGCTGAAGTCCTTCAGGCCTTCCGGGTCGGTCAGGCGCTCCTTGATCACGTAGCGCGCCATCAGCCCGCGGGCCTTCTTGGCGTAGAAGCTGATGATCTTGTACTGGCCGTTCTTCAGGTCCTTGAACTCGGTGTCGATGACCCGCGCGTCCAGCGCCTTGCGCTTCACCGCGCCGAAGTACTCGGTGGAGGCCAGGTTGAGCAGCACGTTATCGCCCTGCTCGGCGAGGTCCTCGTTGAGCCAGGCGCTGATGCGCTCGCCCCAGAAGTCATAGAGGTTGGCACCACGGGCGTTGGCCAGGCGCGTGCCCATTTCCAGGCGGTAGGGCTGCATCAGGTCCAGCGGGCGCAGCACGCCGTAGAGGCCGGAGAGCATACGCAGGTGGCGCTGGGCGAAGTCGAAGTCGGCGTCGCCGAAGTCCTCGGCGGCCAGGCCGGTATAGACGTCGCCCTTGAAGGCCAGCAGCGCCTGCTTGGCGTTCGCCGGGGTGAAGTCCGGGTGCCAGCTGGCGTAGCGCGCGGCGTTCAGGCCGGAAAGCTTGTCCGACAGGCTCATCAGGCTGCCGATCTGCGCCGGGGTCAGCTCGCGCAGCACGCCGATCAGTTCCTGTGCGTCATCCAGGTGCAGCGGCAGGGTGTGGCGGTCGGTGACCGGGGCGGTCTCGTAATCCAGGGTCTTGGCGGGGGAAATCACCATCAGCATCGTGCGGTCTCCTCGAAGCGTCGGGCGATTGTAGGGAGTTGCCGGGGCCGGCTCCAGCCATGGGGGCGATAGCGGATTTCGATGGACGGGGTTCGGAGGGGGCCGATCGGGTGCGGATAAGCTGATGATCGGACTGATAAAACTAGACCTGTGCGAGGCTGTCGCCAAGGTATTTCGTCGCTCGACGAAAATATTCCCGCTGATAAGGAAAAAGACTTTCTACCGTCATAATTTTTCCTGTATTTCTGAAACCGTAGACCGCCGAACCCTGCAGACAGGTGGCGGCCCCGGCCCGTCCCTTGCTGCATTCCCTCTCGAGCCCCGGCATCGAGAGTCGGCGTCTCACCGCACGGCGGAGCGCTGTCACGGCATTCCGTCGTAACGCCCCCAGAATGAGGTGACACGCGTATGGCTGACCACGGACGTTCCAGCATCACCCAGCCCATCTACTACGTCCTCGACACCAACGTTCTGATCCACGACCCCAACGCCCTGCTCAACTTCCAGGAACACCATGTCGCCATCCCGATGACGGTGCTGGAGGAACTCGACAAGCTGAAGACCGGCAAGCACTCCGTCGCCGCCGAATGTCGCCAGGCCATCCGCCTGATCGACCAGGTGCTCGGCGAGGCCACCCCCGAACAGGTGGAGGAGGGCGTGCCCATCCAGCGCGGCAAGAGCGGCCCCTGCGGCAGCCTGTCGATCCTCATGAGCAAGCGCGCCGAGCCGATCACCTGGCTGCCGGAACACCTCAACGACAACAAGATCATCAACCAGCTGGTGGAGCTGCAGAGCCGCTACAGCGGGCGCCGCGTGGTGCTGGTCACCAAGGACATCAACATGCGCCTGAAGGCGCGTGCCTGCGGGGTGGCGTCCGAGGACTACCACACCGACCAGCTGGTCGACGACGTCGCCCTGCTGTCGCGCGGCTACCACTCGCTGTCCGGCTCCTTCTGGGACCGCGTGAGCAAGGTCGAGACCCGCCAGGACCACGGCCGCACCTGGCACCGCGTACAGCTCACCGACAACCTGCCGGCGGTGCACATCAACGAGTTCATCGTCGACGAGCAGGGCTTCGTCGGCTGGATCAAGGGCATCCAGCAGGACGAGCTGCTGATCCTCGACCTGCACCAGGAACCGCTGCTGCACCAGGAAGCCTGGGGCCTGCGCCCGCGCGACGTGTACCAGTCGCTGGCGCTCTACGCGCTGCTCGACCCGGACATCCACCTGGTCAACCTGTCCGGCGCCGCCGGCTCCGGCAAGACCATCCTGGCGCTGGCCGCGGCCATCGAGCAGACCATGGTCACCAAGCGCTACCGGCGCATCATCGCCACCCGCAGCGTGCAGGGCCTGGACGAGGACATCGGCTTCCTGCCCGGCACCGAGGCCGAGAAGATGGAGCCCTGGCTGGGCGCCATCACCGACAACCTCGAAGCGCTGCATTCGGACGACGAGTGCACCCACGGCAGTGTCGACTACATCCTCAGCAAGGTGCCGCTGCAGTTCAAATCGCTGAACTACATCCGTGGCCGCAGCTTCCAGCAGAGCCTGATCCTCATCGACGAGTGCCAGAACCTCACCCCGCACCAGATGAAGACCATCATCACCCGCGCGGGCAACGGTTCGAAGGTGATCTGCCTGGGCAACCTGGCGCAGATCGACACCCCCTACCTGTCGGCCACCAGCTCTGGCCTGACCTACCTGACCGAGCGTTTCAAGGACTTCCCCCACGGCGTGCACGTGACCCTGCAAGGGGTGCCGCGCTCGGTGCTGGCGGAATTCGCCGAGACGCATATGTAACCCTGGCCCGGCCGGGCTTCTGCGGGGCTGGCCGGTGTACTCGATTCTTTCCCCTGGCACGGAAAGCCCCCTCTCCCTTCAGGGAGAGGGGGCCGTTGGGCAGAACGGGTGGGCGGGCCGTCAGCCGGCAAGCCCGTTCGCGAACGTCGCTCCCGGCATACCTCTTTTTGTATACAATCCTCCCTCCAACGCGCCGCCGGCCGGACTCCCGATCGGCCGCCCAGGGCGTACACTGCGGTGATCGCCCGTTCTACCCGGAGAGACTCCTTGCTCACCCATCTCGATTCCCAGGGCCGCGCCAACATGGTCGACGTCACCGACAAGGCGGTGACCTCCCGTGAAGCCGTGGCCGAAGCGCGGGTGCGCATGCGCCCGGAAACCCTGCGCCTGATCCAGGACGGCGGCCACCCCAAGGGCGACGTGTTCGCCGTGGCGCGCATCGCCGGCATCCAGGCGGCGAAGAAGACCCACGAACTCATCCCGCTGTGCCACCCGCTGCTGCTCACCAGCGTCAAGGTCGAGCTGCAGGCCGACGGCGACGACGCCGTGCGCATCGAGGCGCGCTGCAAGCTGGCCGGGCAGACCGGCGTGGAAATGGAGGCGCTGACCGCCGCCAGCGTCGCCGCGCTGACCCTCTACGACATGTGCAAGGCGGTGGACAAGGGCATGACCATCGAAGGCGTGCGCCTGCTGGAGAAGCTCGGCGGCAAGAGCGGCCACTACCGCGCGGAGGACGGCCAATGATCCGCGTGCAGTACTTCGCCCGCTACCGCGAGGCCCTCGGCCTGGACGGCGAGCAACTGGGCTGGAGCGACGCCTTCGCCAGCGTCGACGGCCTGCGCGAGCACCTGCTGCAACGCGGCGGGGCCTGGCAGGTGCTGGCCGAGCAGAACCTGATGTGCGCGCGCAACCAGGAGTTGTGCGCCCTCGACGAGCCCCTCGCCGACGGCGACGAGGTGGCCTTCTTCCCCACCGTCACCGGAGGCTGAGGCCATGGCCGTGCGCGTCCAGGAAAGCCCGTTCGACCCCGGCGTCGAGCTCAACGCGCTGCACGCCGCCAACGTCGGGGTGGGCGCGGTGGTCGGTTTCGTCGGCTACGTGCGCGACTTCAACGACGGCCGCGAAGTCGGCGGCATGTTCCTCGAACACTACCCGGGCATGACCGAAAAGGCCCTGGAGAAAATCGCCGCCGAGGCCGCGCAGCGCTGGCCGCTGCTGCGCCTGGAAATCCTCCACCGCATCGGCCGCCTGGAGCCGGGCCAGCCGATCGTCTTCGTCGGCACCGCCAGCGCACACCGCCAGGCGGCGTTCGACGCCTGCAACTTCGTCATGGACTACCTCAAGACCCGCGCGCCCTTCTGGAAGAAGGAAGACACCGCCGAAGGTCCGCGCTGGGTCGAAGGCCGCTGCAGCGACCAGGCCGCCGCCGCGCGCTGGGAAGACTGACGGCGTCCCTCGCACGGGCCGCCACGCTACCTCCTTCGGGGAATGGGCCGCGCGCCATCGGCGGCGCAGGCTGGGCAACATCCCATCCTTCCCCGGAGGCAGCCATGAGCCACCTGGCCACGCAGGATTTCCAACCCCTGCAGATCGCCGTGCTGACCGTCAGCGACACCCGCACCCTGCACACCGACGACTCCGGCCAGACCCTGGCCGACGCCCTGACCGGCGCCGGCCACGTGCTGGCCGAGCGGCGCCTGGTGATCGACGACATCCACCAGATCCGCGCGGTGGTCTGCGCCTGGATCGCCGACCCGCGCATCCAGGTCGGGATCATCACCGGCGGCACCGGCTTTACCGTCCGCGACAACACCCCGCAGGCCGTCGAGCCGCTGCTGGAACGGCGCGTCGAGGGTTTCGGCGAGCTGTTCCGCCAGGTCTCGCTGGCCGAGATCGGCACCTCCAGCATCCAGTCGCGGGCCCTGGCCGGCGTCACCAACGGCACCCTGGTCTGCTGCCTGCCCGGTTCGCCCGGCGCCTGCCGCACGGCGTGGCGCGAGATTCTCGCCGCGCAGCTGGATAGCCGTACCCGGCCGTGCAGCTTCGTGCCGCACCTGAAGATCCCGCCCAAGCCCGAGGGCGGCTGTGGCGGCGCCTGCGCCTGCGGCAGCCGGTCATGAGCGGCTGCGGTTGCGCCGGCCACGGCCTGCACCCGGTGGACGAGGCCCTGGCCGAACTGCTGGCGCAGGTACCGGCCGCGCCGGCGATCGAGCGCGTGGCCTTGGGTGAAGCCCTGGGCCGGGTGCTGGCCGCGGACTTGCACGCCCCCTGCGACCTGCCGCACTGGGACAACAGCGCCATGGACGGCTACGCCCTGCGTGCCGCCGACCTGCCCGCGAGCGGCGGCAGCTTGCCCTTGGCCGGCTGCGTCGCCGCCGGCGACAGTGCCAGCGAAGCGCTGCCGGCGGGCTGCGCGACGCGTATCTTCACCGGCGCGCCGCTGCCGCCGGGAGCGGACAGCGTAGTGGCGCAGGAGGATTGCCGGGTCGAGGCCGGCCGCGTCCAGCTGCCGGCGATCACGCCGGGCAGCCATGTGCGCCGACGCGGCGAGGAACTGCGCCAGGGCCAGCCCCTGTTGCGCGCCGGCCTCCGCCTGCGGCCCCAGGAGCTGGGGCTGCTGGCCGCCGTCGGGCTGGCCGAGATACCCGTCCATCGACGCCTGCGCGTGTGCCTGCTGAGCAGCGGCGACGAGCTGCGCGAGCCCGGCCAGGCCCTGGCGCGCGGGCAGATCTACAACGCCAACCGCTACAGCCTGGGCGCGCTGCTGCGCCAGTGGGGCCTGGACGTGCACGAGTACGAAGTGCTGGCCGACACCCTGGCGGCCAGCCGCGACGCCCTGGAGCTGGCGGCGGCGGAGTGCGACGTGCTGGTCAGCAGCGGCGGTGTCTCGGTGGGCGAGCGCGACCATCTCAAGCAGGCCGTCGGCGCCCTCGGCGAGCTGCGCCTGTGGCGCCTGGCGATGCAGCCGGGCAAGCCCCTGGCCTTCGGCCGCGTGGCCGGCAAGCCGTGGCTCGGCCTGCCGGGCAACCCGGCTGCGGCGCTGGTCACCGCGCTGGTGGTGGGGCGGCCGTTCCTGCGCCGTGCCCAGGGCCTGTCTGAGCCGACGGCGGCGCCGCTGCAACTGCCGGCGGCCTTCGCCTGGCCACAGGCGAACACGCGCCGCCAATACCTGCGCGCGCGCCTGAACACGGAAGGCCGAGTGGAAATCCACCTGCAGCAGGGCTCGGCCATGCTCCTCGCCGCGAGCTGGGCCGATGGCCTGGCGCTGGTGGAGGCGGGGCGCGTGCTGCAGCCCGGCGAGCCGGTGCCCTACCTGCCATTCACCGAGCTGTGCGGCTGAGGCGGCGCAGTTCTCCGCGAGCCGCCGCGCCCTTCGCCGAAGCTGCGCGGCGGCGCACCCGAGAAGCCCTGGGGGGAACATGCAACTGGTCTGCCCGGCGGGAAGTCTGCCCGCCCTGAAGTCGGCCCTGCGCGAAGGCGCCGACGCCATCTACGTCGGCTTCCGCGACGACACCAACGCCCGCCACTTCGCCGGGCTCAACCTCGACGACCGCCAGCTTGACGAAGGTCTGCGGCTGATCCGTGCGGCCGGCCGGCAGCTCTACGTGGCAGTCAACACCTACCCCGGCGCCGCCGGCTGGGCGCGCTGGCAGCGCGCCGTGGACCAGGCCGCGGCGCTGGGCGTGGACGCGCTGATCGCCGCCGACTGCGCGGTGCTGGCCTACGCCGCCCGACGCCATCCGCGGCTGGCTCTGCACCTGTCGGTACAGGGCTCGGCGACCAACGTCGAGGCCCTGGCCTTCTACCATGAGCGCTACGGCATCCGTCGCGCCGTGCTGCCGCGTGTGTTGTCGCTGGCGCAGGTGCGCCAGGTGGCGGCGCACAGCCCGGTGCCGGTGGAAGTCTTTGCCTTCGGCAGCCTGTGCATCATGGCCGAGGGCCGCTGCCACCTTTCGTCCTATGTCACCGGCGAGTCGCCGAACCTCTGCGGCGTCTGTTCGCCGGCCCGGGCGGTACGCTGGAGCGAGGAGCCCGATGGACTGACCTCGCGCCTCAACGAGGTGCTGATCGACCGCTACGCCCCCGGCGAGCCGGCCGGCTACCCGACCCTGTGCAAGGGCCGCTTCCTGGTCGACGGCCAGCGCTTCCACGCCCTGGAGGAGCCGACCAGCCTCAACACGCTCGACCTGATCCCGCAGTTGGCGCAGATCGGCGTGGCGGCGGTGAAGATCGAGGGCCGCCAGCGCAGCCCGGCCTACGTCGAGCAGGTCACCCGGGTCTGGCGCCAGGCCCTCGATGCCTGGCGCCGCGCTCCCGAGCAGTACCGGCCGCAGGCGCAATGGCAGGCGGTGCTGGAAAAACTCTCCGAAGGCCACCAGACCACCCTGGGCGCCTACCATCGTTCCTGGCAGTGAGGTACGCGCGATGAAACTCAGCCTGGGGCCGGTGCTGTTCTACTGGGACCGCCGGACGCTACTGGACTTTTACGCGCAGATGGCCGAGCAGCCGCTGGAGGTCATCTACCTCGGCGAAACGGTGTGCTCCAAGCGCCGCGCCCTGAGCCTGGATGACTGGCTGGGGTTGGCCCGCGAGCTGGCCCAGCAGAGCGGCGCCCAGGTGCTGCTCTCGGGGCTGGCGCTGATCGAGGCGGCCTCCGAGCTTTCGGCGTTGCGCCGGCTGTGCGCCAACGGCGAACTGCAGGTGGAGGCCAACGACATGGGCGCGGTGCACATGCTCCATGGCCTGGGCGTGGAGTTCGTCGGCGGCCCGGCGCTCAACCTGTACAACGGCCACGCTCTGGCCGAGTTGCACAGCTGTGGCCTGCGCCGCTGGGTGCCGCCGGTGGAATGCTCCGGCGAGCAGGTCCAGGCGGTGCTCGAACAGGCCCGCGGACTGGGTGTGACGGAGCTGGAGACCGAAGTGTTCGCCTATGGCCACCTGCCGCTGGCCTATTCCGCGCGCTGCTTCAGCGCCCGCGCGCAGAACCGGCCGAAGGACGATTGCCAGTTCTGCTGCCTGGACTATCCCGAGGGCATCCCCATGCTCAGCCAGGACGGCCAGACGCTGTTCACCCTCAATGGCATCCAGACCCTCTCCGGCCTGCCGGGCAACCTGCTGGCCGACTACGCTTCGCTGCGCGCCTGCGGTGCCGACCTGCTGCGCCTGAGCCCGCGCGCCCAGGGCATGGCCGAGGTGATCCAGGCCTTCGACCGGGTGCGCCGCGGCGCTACGCCGCCTTTGGCGGTGGAGGGTTGCAACGGATACTGGCATGGCCGCCCCGGCATGCTGCGCAGCGACGAGGTGAACCTGTGCTGAATTTTCCAAGTGGCGCCCTGCGCCTTGCCGAGCGCCTGTTGCCGCTGGCCGCGCGGGTACCCGCGGCGGTGCAGCGCGCGGTGTTGCAGCAGGTGGCCAACCGGCTGTTCGCCGTGCCCCTGGCCGAGGGCGCCTTCGACCTGCTCGACGGCCACTGGCTGCGTCTGGAAGTCAGCGACCTGGCGCTGGGCTGGAACCTCACCCGAGGCCCGCGCGGCTTGCAGTTCGTTGCCGGAGCCACGCCGAGCGTGACCATCCGCGGCAGCTGGCGCGACTTCCTGCTACTGGCCGGCCGCCAGGAAGACCCGGACACGCTGTTCTTCCAGCGCCGCCTGGTGATCGAGGGCGATACCGAGCTGGGCCTGGCGCTGAAAAACCTGATCGACAGCCTCGACCCGGACACGCTGCCGCCGTGGCTCTGGCGCGGCCTGCAGGGTGCCGCGCGCGAGGCGCAGGCCTGAGGGGGAGGGGGTCAGTCTTCGCCGGTCTTGAGCAGGAAGCGCAGTTCCTCGTAGAGCATCTGGAATTCCTCCGCCGAGCAGGACTCGCCATAGCGCTTTTTCAGGCCGTACTCGGCCAGGGTCAGCTCATGTTCCGCCCCCACCCCGTGGCGAGCCAGGCAGCGCCGCACACAATGCAGCGCGCAGCCATCGAGCGCGACGATGCGCCGCCCGGAACGCGCCTTGCCGACCAGTGTCGGTACGTCGCCGCCGACCCCGGCGATGCACGACATTTCCGCCAGGCCCTCGCGGTCCAGGCGCAGGGCCAGGTCGTTGGCCAGTTGGGCCAGGTTGGAACAACCGGAGCAGGAGTAGACGAGGGGTAGTTGGGGCTTCGGGTACATGGCGATCTCCACGGCACCCTTGCAGTGTCCGGCGAGCACCCCTGGCGATGAGTTGATCTGCATCAAATCGGCGGATGCGCTACCGCCTAGGAGGTAGCCGCCGCCCCGGGCCGCCGGCGGATCGCAGAAGGCGGGCACGGCCATGCCCGTGGCGCGCCTGTTCGACGGGCCGGCGCCGGCTCAGACCAGGTGGTTCTCCACCGCCCACACCGCCGCCTCGACCCGCGAGCGCATGCCCAGCTTGTGCAGCACGCGCTTGACGTGGACCTTCACCGTGCCCTCGGTGATGTCCAGCTTGCGGGCGATCATCTTGTTGCTGAAGCCGTGGGCCAACTGGCGCAGGATCTGTCGCTCGCGCTCGGTCAGGTCTTCCAGGCTGCGCGTCGGCTCGTCGCCGCGCAGGGCCTGGGCCAGCACCTGGGCCAGTTGCGGGCTGATGCTCAACTGGCCGGTGGCGGCCTGGCGGATGTGCTCCAGCAGGCGCTCGGGCTCCATGTCCTTGAGCAGGTAGCCGTCGGCGCCGGCGCGCAGGGCGCTGATCACGTCGCCGCGATCGTCCGACACGGTGAACACCACGATGCGCGCGTCGACCCCGGCCTCGCGCAGGGCGCGCAGGGTTTCCAGGCCGTTCATGCCCTTCATGTTGAGGTCCAGCAGGATCATGTCCGGGTCCAGCTCGGCGGCCAGGCGCAACGCTTCCTCGCCGCTGCCGGCCTCGCCGACCACGCACAGGTCGTCCTCGAACTCCAGTAACTGCACCACCCCGCGACGCATCATCGGGTGGTCGTCCACCAGCAGCAGGCGGGCTCGGTCGTCGGTAGCGGTCATGGCGGGCTTTCCTCGCGGGGGCCGTGGGGCGTGTGCTGGGGGCGGAAGCGCAGGCGGACGCGGGTACCGCGCGGCTCGCGGGGTTCGATGACGAACTCGGCGCCGAGGGTCTGGCTGCGCTCGCGCATGATGCTAAGGCCATAGTGGCCACTGCGGTTCTGCGCTGGATCAACACCCACGCCGTCATCCTCGACACTGACCTGCACCTGGCCATCGTCCAGCTCGCCGAGGGTCACCCGCGCGCACTCGGCGTGGGCGTGGCGGACCACGTTGGACAACGCCTCGCGGACGATCTGCAGGATGTGGATTTCGTCGTTGGGGGCGAGCGGGATGTGCGCCAGGCGGTCGTCCAGCTCGACCATCAGCTCGCCGCGTTCGGCGAACTCGCTCACCGTGTGCTCCAGCGCCGCCGCCAGGCTCGAGCGCTCCAGGCTCAGGCGGAAGGTGGTGAGCAGTTCGCGCAGCTGGCGGTAGGCGCCGTTGAGACCTTCGCGCAGTTCCTCCAGGGTTTCGTCGATCTTCTGCGCCGGCGCTTCGCGCTTGAGCAGGGTGGCCAGGCGGCTGACCTGGATCTTCAGGTAGGTCAGCGATTGCGCCAGCGAGTCGTGCAGCTCGCGGGCGATGGTGCTGCGCTCGGCGAACAGCGCCAGGCGGCTTTCCTGTTCCTGCTGCAGGGTCAGGGCGAAAGTGCGCGCGATGTTCTCGCAGAAGGCCTCGACGCACTGCGCCTGCCAGTCCTCCAGGCGGCCCTCGGCGGCCTCCAGAAAGAGGTCGCCGAAGCGGTGCTCGCCGGCGGCCAGGGGAAACATCAGCAGTGGCGCCAGGCCGGCATTCGTGCCGCAGGCGCCGACCTGCGCGCGGCAGGTGCCGCATTCCCCGCCCAGGCAGAAGTCGGCGGCGGCGCCGTCGGTGGTCAGCGAGTTGTAGGCGCGCTCGACGCCGTCCTTGTTCAGGCACAGGGTCACCTTGCCGGCCCGCAGCACCCGTTCCAGCTGGTTCAGCAGCGGTTGCAGGCTGCGCTGGTCGTAGGGGTCCTGGCCGAGGCGGCGGGCGCTGGCGTAGAGCAGCTCCAGGCGCTGGTGGCTGTCGGAGAGGGCGCGGGTCTTGTCGGCCACCCGTGCCTCCAGGTCACCGTAGATGCCCTGCAGTTCCTCGGCCATCTGGTTGATGCGTTCGCCCAGTTGGCTCAGTTCGTCCTCGCCGCTGTAGCTGACCCGCGCGTCCAGCTCGCCGCGACCGAGACGGCGGGCGATGCCGGTGAGTTCGCGCAGCGGGCCGACCACGTGGTAGCTCAGGTCATAGAGGCTGACGAAGACCACCAGCAGGCTGAGGAACAGGCACAGGCCCTGCACCGTGCTGAGCATCTGCGAGCGGCTCTCGGCGTTGCGTTGCAGGGTGCCGACGAAGGCGTCGATGTGCTCGACGTAGGTGTCCAGGGTGGCCAGCGGTGGCGCCGCGGCGACCTGCAGCTGCTGCAGTTCCAGGCGCAGCTGCGCGTGCTGGCGGAACAGCGCCGAGTCCGCGCCGGCGCGCTGCAGCAGGCGCTGGATCTCGCTACCGTCCAGGCGCTGGCCGAGGGTTTGCTGCAGCGCCTGGCGGCCGTCGGCCGTGGGCTCCAGGGCCAGCCGGTAGGTCAGCATGCGCAGCGAGCCGGCCTGGTTGATCACCGCCGCGTCCTGGTGCGAGTAGTCGGCGAACAGCAGCGCGCTGAACATCCCCGCCAGGGCCAGGGACACCAGCAGGGTGAGGTAGCAACCGAAGCGCAGGACGATGGATTTGCGCAGCGTCTGGCGCTCGGCGGGGGCACTACCTCCAATGATCCGGGGGCTCGCCGCAGGCCGGGAAGTGGGGCCTGTATTCATTCTTTAAGCCTTTAAAAACAATGGGTTGCGAGTTCGTGCAAGGCATACCCCCTTGGAGGTAGCGGCACGCATGAGCGCACAGAACGGCGGGAATCCCATTGATCGCGGTCAACGAAGCATAGGTCGGCCCTGCCTACCGTGCGGCCAACGGCTTCCAGAAAGCGAGCGTTGGCCATGACCACCCATCGACAGAGACAGTACTCCGTGCTCGGCATGAGCACCCTGGCATTCGCCGTGAACTTCGCGGTGTGGACGATGTTCTCGATCATCGGCATCCGCATCAAGGCGGAACTGGGCCTGAGCGAGGCGCAGTTCGGCCTGCTGGTGGCCTTGCCGATCCTCACCGGTTCGCTGGTGCGCCTGCCCCTGGGGTTGATCACCGACCGCTTCGGCGGGCGCCGGGTGTTCTTCATCCACATGCTGCTGGTGGCCATCCCCATCTACGGCCTGGCCTTCGCCAGCGAGTACTGGCAGTACCTGGTGCTGGGGCTGTTCGTCGGCCTGGCCGGCGGCTCCTTCGCGGTGGGCATCGCCTACACCTCGGCGTGGTTCGAGAAGGACCGCCAGGGCACCGCCATGGGCATCTTCGGCGCCGGCAACGCGGGGGCGGCGATCACCAACCTGGTGGCGCCGCTGATCGTGGTCGGCTTCGGCTGGCGCATGGTGCCGCAGGTGTACTCGGTGGCCATGCTGGTCACCGCGCTGCTGTTCTGGTGCTTCACCTGGACCGACCCGGCCCACGCCAAGGGCGGCGCCGCCGACCCGAGCCGGCCGCGGCCGACCCTGGCCAAACAGCTGGCGCCGCTGGCCGAGCTGCGCGTGTGGCGCTTCGGCCTGTACTACTTCTTCGTCTTCGGCGGCTTCGTGGCCCTGGCCCTGTGGCTGCCCAAGTACTACATCGCCGAGTACGGCCTGGACCTGAAGACCGCCTCGTTCATCACCATGCTGTTCACCCTGCCGTCGGGCCTGATCCGCGCCCTCGGCGGCTGGTTCAGCGACAGCTACGGCGCCCGCGCGGTGAACTGGGGCGTGTTCTGGGTGTGCCTGGTGTGCCTGTTCTTCCTCTCCTACCCGCAGACCACCATGACCATCCACGGTATCCGTGGCGACCTCAGCCTGGGCGTCGGCCTGAACGTCTGGCTGTTCACCTTCCTGGTGTTCGTGGTGGGCATCGCCCAGGGCTTCGGCAAGGCCAGCGTGTACCGGATCATCCACGACTACTACCCGCAGAACATGGGCACCGTCGGCGGCATGGTCGGGGTCATCGGCGGCCTCGGCGGCTTCTGCCTGCCGATCCTCTTCGGTTACGCCGCCGACCGCATCGGCGTGCGCTCCTCCTGTTTCATGCTGCTGTTCGGCCTGACCATCGTCTGCATGGTCTGGATGCACTACGCGATCAAGCAGCAGCGCCGTGTCGACGGCCAGGCCCAGGCGGCCGACGTCGACGCTTCCCCACTGACTTCCAGCCACTCCTGAGGGACTGCCGCCATGGGCATGATCGCCAATTCCCCACCCAAGGCCGCGCGCGGCCCGCTGCTGATCGACTGGCGCCCCGAGAACCCCGAGTTCTGGGCTCTGTCGGGCAAACGCATCGCCACCCGCAACCTGTGGATATCCATCCCCGCGCTGCTGCTGGCGTTCTCGGTGTGGATGATCTGGAGCACCGTGACCGTGCGCCTGAACGCGGTGGGCTTCAGCTTCAGCAACGACCAGCTGTTCCTGCTGGCGGCGCTGCCGTCGATCTCCGGCGCCACCCTGCGGATCTTCTACTCGTTCATGGTGCCGATCGTCGGCGGCCGGCGCTGGACCGCGCTGTCCACCGCCTCGCTGCTGATCCCGTGCATCTGGCTCGGCTTCGCCGTGCAGGATGCGCAGACCCCGTACTGGGTGTTCGCGACCATCGCCCTGCTATGCGGTTTCGGCGGCGGCAACTTCGCCTCGAGCATGTCCAACATCAGCTTCTTCTACCCGAAGAACCAGCAGGGCACCGCCCTGGGCCTGAACGCCGGGCTGGGTAACCTGGGCGTCTCGGTGATGCAGTTCGCCGTGCCGCTGGCGGTGGCCGGCGGGCTGTTCGGTGGCTTCGGCGGCGAGCCGCAGCAACTCTCCGACGGCGGCCGCCTGTGGCTGCAGAACGCCGGTTGGGTGTGGGTGCCGTTCATCGCCGTGGTGTCCGTCGCCGCCTGGTTCGGGATGAACGACATCGCCGACGCCAAGGCCTCGTTCCGCGAGCAGTCGGTGATCTTCAAGCGCAAGCACAACTGGCTGATGTGCTGGCTGTACGTGGCCACCTTCGGCAGCTTCATCGGCTTCTCGGCCGGCTTCGCCATGCTCAGCAAGACCCAGTTCCCCGACATCAACCCGCTGCAGTACGCCTTCCTCGGCCCGCTGGTGGGCGCCCTCAGCCGGCCGCTGGGCGGCTGGCTGGCGGACAAGTTCGGCGGCGCGCGGATCACCCTGTGGAACTATGCGGCGATGATCGCCGGGGTGTTCGCGGTGATTTCCTTCCTGCCCGGCGAGGGCGGTGCGGGCAGCTTCTTCGGCTTCCTCGGCGCCTTCATCGGCCTGTTCTTCTTCGCCGGCATCGGCAACGGCTCCACCTTCCGCATGATCCCGGTGATCTTCCGCAACGAGTGGGCCGCGCGCCTGAAGCAAGGCGGTGTCACCGAGGCCGTGGCCGCCAAGAGCGCGAGCATGGAATCGGCCGCGGTGATCGGCTTCTCGGCCGCCATCGGCGCGTTCGGCGGCTTCTTCATTCCCAAGGCCTTCGGCACCTCGCTGCACATGACCGGCAGCGCCGAGGGCGCCCTCTACGTGTTCGTCGCCTACTACCTCAGCTGCATCGTCGCCACCTGGTGGTGGTACGCGCGCAAGGGCGCCGAGAGCCCTTGTTGACCCCTGCGGCGGACAACCCGGCGGGTTGTTCGCCCTACGTTTGCGGCACGACCTGATTAGCGTTTGAACGCCCGGCGCAGACCGGGTGAGGAGATACAGATGAGTTACCTGCTCGACCGCCTGCAGTTCTTCAAGAAGAAACAGGGCGAATTCGCCGATGGCCATGGTGAGGTCACCAACGAGAGCCGCGCCTGGGAGAACAGCTACCGGCAGCGCTGGCAGCACGACAAGATCGTGCGTTCCACCCACGGGGTGAACTGCACCGGCTCGTGCTCCTGGAAGATCTACGTGAAGAACGGCCTGATCACCTGGGAAACCCAGCAGACCGACTACCCGCGCACCCGCCCGGACCTGCCCAACCACGAGCCGCGCGGCTGCCCGCGCGGGGCCAGTTACTCCTGGTACATCTACAGCGCCAACCGCCTGAAGTACCCCAAGGTGCGCAAGCCGCTGCTCAAGCTGTGGCGCGAGGCGCGCGTCGAGCACAAGGACCCGGTGCACGCCTGGGCCAGCATCGTCGAGGACGCCGACAAGGCGAAGAGTTACAAGAGCGAGCGCGGCCTGGGCGGCTTCGTGCGCTCCAGCTGGGACGAGGTCACCGAGATAATCGCCGCGGCCAACGTCTACACCGCCAAGACCTACGGCCCGGACCGGGTCATCGGCTTCTCGCCGATCCCGGCCATGTCCATGGTCAGCTACGCCGCCGGCGCCCGCTACCTGTCGCTGATCGGCGGGGTGTGCCTGAGCTTCTACGACTGGTACTGCGACCTGCCGCCGGCCAGCCCGCAGATCTGGGGCGAGCAGACCGACGTGCCGGAATCGGCCGACTGGTACAACTCCAGCTACATCATCGCCTGGGGCTCCAACGTCCCGCAGACGCGCACCCCCGACGCGCACTTCTTCACCGAGGTGCGCTACAAGGGCACCAAGACCGTGGCCGTCACCCCGGACTACTCCGAGGTGGCCAAGCTTACCGACCTCTGGCTGAACCCCAAGCAGGGCACCGACGCCGCCCTCGGCATGGCCTTCGGGCATGTGATCCTCAAGGAATTCCACCTCGACCAGCCGCGCGCCTACTTCGTCGACTACTGCCGGCAGTACACCGACATGCCCATGCTGGTGCTGCTGGAGCCGCACGCCGAGGGCGCCTTCAAGCCGACCCGCTACCTGCGTGCGGCCGACCTCGACGGCGGCCTGGGCCAGGACAACAACCCCGAGTGGAAAACCATCGCCTTCGATGAAGGCAGCGGCGAGCTGGTCTCGCCCACCGGCGCCATCGGCTACCGCTGGGGCGAGTCGGGCAAGTGGAACATCGAGGAGAAGGAGGGCGGCGAGGGCCGCGCGACGCGCCTGCGCCTGAGCCTGATCGACGGCCCCGAGCGCGCCTGCGAGGTGGCCTTCCCGTACTTCGCCGGCCAGGAACACCCGCACTTCAAGGGCGTGGAGATGGACGAGGTGCTGCTGCGCCGCGTGCCCTTCCGCGAGATCGCCGGGGCCGACGGCAAGGTCCTGCGCGTGGCCACCGTCTACGACCTGCAGATGGCCAACTACAGCCTCGACCGCGGCCTGGGCGGCGCCAACGTGGCCCGCTCGTTCGACGACGCCGAAGTGCCCTACACCCCGGCCTGGCAGGAACGCATCACCGGCGTGCCGGCGGCGCGCGCCATCCAGGTGGCCCGCGAGTTCGCCGACAGCGCGGCGAAGACCAACGGCAAGGCCATGGTCATCATCGGCGCGGCGATGAACCACTGGTACCACATGGACATGAACTACCGCGCGGTCATCAACATGCTGATGATGTGTGGCTGCATCGGCCAGAGCGGCGGCGGCTGGGCCCACTACGTCGGCCAGGAGAAACTGCGCCCGCAGACCGGCTGGGTGCCGCTGGCCTTCGGCACCGACTGGAGCCGGCCGCCACGGCAGATGAACGGCACCAGCTTCTTCTACCTGCACAGCTCGCAGTGGCGCCACGAGAAGCTGTCGATGCACGAGGTGCTCTCGCCCCTGGCCGACAGCAAGCAGTTCCCCGAGCACGCCGTGGACTACAACGTCCGCGCCGAGCGCATGGGTTGGCTGCCCTCCGCGCCGCAGCTGGACCGCAACCCGCTGCACATCGCCGCCGACGCCGAGAAGGCCGGGCTGCCGGTGCAGGACTACGTGGTGCGCGAACTCAAGGCCGGCGGCCTGCGCTTCGCCAGCGAGAAGCCGGACGACGCGCAGAACTTCCCGCGCAACCTGTTCGTCTGGCGCTCCAACCTGCTGGGCAGCTCGGGCAAGGGCCACGAGTACATGCTCAAGTACCTGCTGGGCGCGAAGAACGGCGTGATGAACGACGACCTCGGCAAGGCCGGCGGCCCGCGTCCCACCGAGGTCGACTGGGTGGAGCAGGGCGCCGAGGGCAAGCTCGACCTGGTCACCACCCTGGACTTCCGCATGTCCTCCACCTGCATGTACTCGGACATCGTCCTGCCCACCGCCACCTGGTACGAGAAGGACGACCTCAATACCTCCGACATGCACCCGTTCATCCACCCGCTGTCGGCGGCCACCGACCCGGCCTGGGAAGCCAGGAGCGACTGGGAGATCTACAAGGCCATCGCGAAGAAGTTCTCCGAGGTCTGCGTCGGCCACCTGGGCGTGGAGCAGGACCTGGTCACCGTGCCGCTGCTGCACGACACCGCCAACGAACTGGCCCAGCCCTTCGGCGGCAGTGATTGGAAGAAAGGCGAGTGCGAGCCGCTGCCGGGCAAGACCATGCCGACCCTGCACCTGGTCGAGCGCGACTACCCGAACACCTACAAGAAGTTCACCTCCCTCGGCCCGCTGCTGGACAAGCTGGGCAACGGCGGCAAGGGCATCGGCTGGAACACCGAGAAGGAAGTGAAACTGGTCGGCGAGCTCAACCACCGCGTGGTCGAGCCGGGCGTCAGTGAAGGCCGGCCGCGCATCGAGAGCGCCATCGACGCCGCCGAGGTGATCCTCGCTCTGGCCCCGGAAACCAACGGCCAGGTGGCGGTGAAGGCGTGGAACGCGCTGTCGAAGTTCACCGGCCGCGAGCACGCGCACCTGGCGCTGCCCAAGGAAGAGGAGAAAATCCGCTTCCGCGACATCCAGGCGCAGCCGCGCAAGATCATCTCCAGCCCCACCTGGTCGGGCCTGGAAGACGAGCACGTGAGCTACAACGCCTGCTACACCAACGTCCACGAGCTGATCCCGTGGCGCACCCTGACCGGCCGCCAGCAGTTCTACCAGGACCACCCGTGGATGCAGGCCTTCGGCGAGGGCTTCGTCAGCTACCGGCCGCCGGTGAACACCCGCAGCACCGACAAGCTGTTCAACAAGAAGCCCAACGGCAACACCGAGATCACCCTGAACTGGATCACCCCGCACCAGAAATGGGGCATCCACTCCACCTACAGCGACAACCTGCTGATGCTCACCCTGTCGCGCGGCGGGCCGATCATCTGGCTCAGCGAGCATGACGCCCAGCGCGCCGGGATCGAGGACAACGACTGGGTCGAAGTCTTCAACGCCAACGGCGCCGCCACCTGCCGCGCGGTGGTCAGCCAGCGGGTGAAGGACGGCATGGTGCTGATGTACCACGCCCAGGAACGCATCGTGAACGTGCCCGGCAGCGAGACCACGAAAACCCGTGGCGGCCACCACAACTCGGTGACCCGCGTGGTGCTCAAGCCCACCCACATGATCGGCGGCTACGCCCAGCAGGCCTGGGGCTTCAACTACTACGGCACGGTGGGCTGCAACCGCGACGAGTTCGTGGTGGTGCGCAAGATGAACAAGGTCGACTGGCTCGACGAGCCGGAACATGGCGGCCTGGGCGGCGACGCCCTGCCGCAGCCGCTGCCCCGGGACATTTGAGGAGAGACGCCATGAAAATTCGTTCGCAAGTCGGCATGGTGCTGAACCTCGACAAATGCATCGGCTGCCACACCTGCTCGATCACCTGCAAGAACGTCTGGACCAGTCGCGAAGGCATGGAATACGCCTGGTTCAACAACGTCGAGACCAAGCCCGGCATCGGCTACCCGAAGGAGTGGGAAAACCAGGAGAAGTGGAAGGGTGGCTGGAAGCGCAACGCCGACGGCTCCATCGCCCCGCGCATCGGCGGCAAGTTCCGGGTGCTGGCGAACATCTTCGCCAACCCCGACCTGCCGGAGATCGATGACTACTACGAGCCCTTCGACTTCGACTACCAGCACCTGCACACCGCGCCCAAGGCCCAGCACCAGCCGGTGGCGCGGCCGCGCTCGCTGATCAGCGGGCAGCGCATGCAGAAGATCGAGTGGGGCCCGAACTGGGAGGAAATCCTCGGCACCGAGTTCGCCAAGCGCCGCAAGGACAAGAACTTCGACCAGGTCCAGGCGGACATCTACGGCGAGTACGAAAACACCTTCATGATGTACCTGCCGCGCCTCTGCGAGCACTGCCTGAACCCGGCGTGCGTGGCGTCCTGCCCGAGCGGGGCGATCTACAAGCGCGAGGAGGACGGCATCGTCCTCATCGACCAGGACAAGTGCCGCGGCTGGCGCATGTGCATCAGCGGCTGCCCGTACAAGAAGATCTACTTCAACTGGAAGAGCGGCAAATCCGAGAAGTGCATCTTCTGCTACCCGCGCATCGAGGCCGGCCAGCCCACCGTGTGCTCGGAAACCTGCGTGGGGCGCATCCGCTACCTCGGCGTGCTGCTCTACGACGCCGACCGCATCCATGAAGTGGCCAGCTGCGCCGACGAGCGCGAGCTGTACCAGAAGCAGCTGGAAATCTTCCTCGACCCGTTCGACCCGAAGGTGATCGAGCAGGCGCGCAAGGACGGCGTGCCGGACAGCGTCATCGAGTCGGCGCAGAAATCGCCGGTGTACAAGCTGGCCATGGACTGGCAGCTGGCCCTGCCGCTGCACCCGGAATACCGCACGCTGCCGATGGTCTGGTACGTGCCGCCGCTGTCGCCGATCCAGAACGCCGCCGCCGAGGGGCATATCGGCAGCGACGGGGTGATCCCCGACGTCGACTCGCTGCGCATCCCCGTGCAGTACCTGGCCAACCTGCTCACCGCCGGCGACACCGCGCCGGTGCTGCGCGCCCTCAAGCGCCTGCTGGCGATGCGCGCCTACAAGCGCGCCGAGCACGTGGAAGGCAAGCAGGACCTGGAGGTGCTGGCCAGGGTCGGGCTGTCGGTGCAACAGGTGGAAGAGATGTACCGCTACCTGGCCATCGCCAACTACGAGGACCGCTTCGTGATCCCCAGCGCGCACCGCGAGGAAGCGCTCTCCGACGCCTTCGCCGAGCGCTCCGGCTGCGGCTTCAGCTTCGGCAGCGGCTGCTCCGGCAACTCCGCCGTGAACCTCTTCGGTGGCAAACCGGTGGACCGCCGCGACGTCATCCAGACCGTGCAGATTCAGGAGTGACGACCATGAACAGCCACAGCCAACTGCTCAAGCTCAGCGCGCTGCTGCTCGACTACCCGCGCCCGGAAGTGCGCGAGGAAAGCCTGGCGCTGCACGCGCTGATCCGCACCAGCGACCTGCCCGAAGCGCAGCGTGACGGCCTCGCCGCGCTGCTCAACGAACTCTGCCAGGGCGACCTGCTGGACGTGCAGGCGCGCTACGACGGCCTGTTCGAACGCGGCCGCTCGGTCTCGCTGCTGCTCTTCGAGCACGTCCACGGCGAGAGCCGCGACCGCGGCCAGGCCATGGTCGACCTGCTGCACCGCTACAACGCCGCCGGCCTGACCATCCACGTCAACGAGCTGCCGGACTACCTGCCGCTGTACCTGGAGTTCCTCGCCCTGCAGGACGCCGAGGACGCGCGCGTCGGCCTGGCCGAGGTGGCGCACATCCTCGCCCTGCTGGCGGCGCGCCTGGACGAGCGCGGCAGCGCCTACGCGGCGGTGTTCCACGGCCTGCTGGAACTTTCCGGCGAGCGCCCGGACCTGGCGGCGCTGCACCGCGACTGCGAGCAGGAGGCTCGCGACGACAGCCTGGAGGCGCTGGACAAGGCCTGGGAGGAAACCCAGGTGAGCTTCGGCGAACCCGCCGCCGGCTGCCCGTCGAACCCGCGGCAGCCCTCCAGCGCCCTCGAACAACCCCTGCAATGGGTCGCCCAGCCGGTGCCGCCGCGCCGGGTGGCCAGCCAAGGAGCCTGATCATGTCGTTCAACACCCTGCTGTTCGGGGTCTACCCCTACGTCGCCCTGCTCATCTGCCTGGTCGGCAGCTGGGCGCGCTTCGACCTGTCGCAATACACCTGGAAGGCCGGCTCCAGCCAGATGCTCAGCAAGAAGGGCATGCGGGTCTACAGCAACCTGTTCCACATCGGCGTGCTGTTCATCCTCGCCGGCCACTTCGTCGGCCTGCTCACCCCGCACGCGGTCTACGCGCACCTGATCAGCACCGAGCAGAAGCAACTGCTGGCGATGGTCTCCGGTGGCTTCTTCGGCGTGCTCTGCTTCATCGGCCTGACCGGGCTGATCCTGCGCCGCCTGACCAACGAGCGCGTGCGCGCCGCCGGCAACGCCTCGGACCTGATGATCCTGCTGGTGCTCTACGCCCAGCTGATTCTCGGCCTGTCCACCATCGTCGCCTCCACCCACCACCTGGACGGTTCGGTGATGGTCATGCTGGCCGACTGGGCGCAGTCCGTCGTCACCCTGCAGCCGCTGGCCGCGGCCGAGGCCATCGCCCCGGTGTCGCTGGTCTACAAGCTGCACGTGACGCTCGGCCTGACGCTGTTCGTGCTGTTCCCGTTCACCCGCCTGGTGCATATCGTCAGCGCCCCGGTGTGGTACCTCGGCCGCCGCTACCAGGTGGTCCGCCAGAAACGCCGCGCGGCATAACCAATCCGCAGGGCGGATAACCGTTCGCGGTTATCCGCCGCCCTGGAGGTGATCCCGATGAGTTGCTCCCACTACGAAAACCGCGTCGAACACGTCGAGCTGCCGACGCTCGTCGTCAACGATGTCGCCATAGACACTGACGAACTGGCCCGCGAACTCCAGTACCACCCGGCCACCAGCCACGCCGAGGCGCTGCACGCCGCCTGCCGCGCCCTGGTGGTGCGCCAGCTGCTGCTGCAACGCGCCGACGCACTGGGCGTAAGCGCCCAGGTGGAGGAGGGCGAGACGCCCGAGGAAGCCCGCATCCGTGCCCTGGTCGACCGCGAGGTCGGCACGCCCGAGGCTGACGAAACCAGCTGCCGGCAATGGTACGACGCCAACCCCGGTCGCCTGACCGGCCCCTGGCGCATGAGCCTGCGGCACATCCTGCTGGCCTGCGCGCCGGACGACCTGGAAGGCCGCGCCCAGGCCCGCGAGCGGGCCCAGGGCATGCTGGACGACCTGCGCGAGCACCCCGAGCGCTTCATCGACAAGGCCATGCGTTTCTCCGCTTGCCCGTCGAAGGGCGAAGGCGGCGAGCTGGGCTGGATCGAGCCGGGGCAGACCGTGCCCGAGTTCGAGAAGCGCCTGCTGCGCGAGCCCGTCGGCCTGCTGCCTCGGCCGCTGGAAAGCCGCTACGGCCTGCACGTGGTCGAGCTGCTGGCGCGCGAGGGCGGCGAGCCGTTGCCCTTCGCCGAGGCGCGCCCGCGCATCGCCGCCTACCTGCGCGCCCAGGTGCTGCAGCGTGCGGTCAGCCAGTACATCGCCGTCCTCGCCGGCGAAGCGCGCATAGAGGGCTTCGCCTTCGACGGCGCCGACTCGCCGCTGGTGCAGTGAAGCTGCGGATTCAACCACCACGCAGGACAGCCCCCTCTCCCTTCAGGGATAGGGCTGGGTAGAGGGCAGGGATCATCCGCCTTCGCCAACGCATGAACCGGAGCACCCGCATGTCCGACTGGATCGACGCCCACGGCCGCAGCATCGACTACCTGCGCCTGTCGGTAACCGACCGCTGCGACTTTCGCTGCGTCTACTGCATGGCCGAGAACATGCGCTTCCTGCCGCGCCAGCAGGTGCTCACCCTGGAGGAGATCGAGCGTGTCGCCCGGCTGTTCGTCCAGCGCGGCGTGCGCAAGCTGCGCCTCACCGGCGGCGAGCCGCTGGTGCGCCCCGGCATCGTCGGCCTGTGCGAACGCCTGGCGGCGCTGCCCGGCCTGCGCGAGCTGTGCATGACCAGCAACGGTTCGCAGCTGACCCGCTACGCCCGCGACCTGCACAGCGCCGGCCTGGCCCGGCTGAACATCAGCCTCGACACCCTGAACCCGCAGCGCTTCCAGGCCATCACCCGCAGCGGCCGCCTCGACCAGGTGCTGCGCGGCATAGACGCAGCGCGTGAAGCGGGCTTCGCCGGCATCAAGCTCAACTGCGTGGTGATGAAGGGCCGCAACGCCGACGAGGTGCCGGCGCTGGTGGACTACGCCATCGCCAACGAACTGGACATCAGCTTCATCGAGGAAATGCCGCTGGGCCAGGTCGGGCGCGAGCGCGAGGAGAGCTTCTGCTCCAGCGACGAGGTGCGCGCGCTGATCGCCGCGCACCACGAACTGCTGGACAGCGCCGAGCACAGCGGCGGCCCGGCGCGCTACGTGCGCCTGGCCCGCCACCCGCGCACGCGGATCGGCTTCATCGCCCCGCACTCGCACAACTTCTGCGCCACCTGCAACCGCCTGCGCCTGACCGCCGAGGGGCGCCTGCTGCTGTGCCTGGGCCACGAGCACTCCCTCGACCTGCGCGGCCTGCTGCGCCGCCATCCGCTGGACGATGCGCCGATCCTCGACGCCCTGCACGGCGCGCTGCAGCGCAAGCCGGCGCGCCATGAATTCGCCGTCGGCGGCGAGGTGCAGGTGCTGCGCTTCATGAACCTCAGCGGCGGCTGAGGAGCTTCTCGCCGCGAAACCATCGGGCCACGGCGATGGGTATCGCTTCGTTGTTCTGCCGGGGCCTGTAGGAGCGAGCTTGCTCGCGAACGCCCCACGCCGAAATCCAGGGCATCCAGCGGATTCGCGAGCAAGGACCAGGCGTCCCCCACGATCCTGCACAAAGCGCACAGAAAAAGGCCCCGGCGAAATGAGCGGTTCGCGGGGGCCTTGGCGCATCCGGCGCCGGAATAACCGTGGAGCGATGGGAAATCATGCGATCGAGTGGTCCTCCTTGTGGCGTTCGTTGCAATCCAGCCTAAGGCGCGGCGGCGGGCGCCGGTATTCCTCGCAGGGGGTAGGCGGGCGAGGCGAAGGGGAGTGGGGCCGGATGTCGCGGCGGCGATTGACGTTGTGTACTTTTTAGTCCAGATTGGATTTTAAGTTTATGTCGTGCCCCGGCATGAACGAACAACAACAAGACATCGCCTGGGTATGGGCAAGGCAATGCTGCAGCGGCGCCCCGCGTCGCGTTCCCCGGACGAGGTTTTCACTGCCAGACGGACGCCCCTGCGGCGTCGCCTAACCACGCCACGGAGTTCAACCATGATCCAGAAATCCCTGTTGGGCGGCCTGCTGCTCGCCCTGCTGGCCGGAACCGCCCACGCCGACCAGGCGCCGCTGCGCATTGGCATCGAGGCGGCTTACCCGCCCTTCGCCTACAAGACCCCCGAAGGCGGCATCGCCGGCTTCGATTACGACATCGGCAACGCCCTGTGCGAGCAGCTGCAGCGCAAGTGCCAGTGGATCGAGCAGGAGTACGACGGCCTGATCCCCTCGCTGAAGGTGCGCAAGATCGACGCCGCGCTGTCGTCCATCACCATCACCGAGGACCGCAAGCACTCGGTGGACTTCACCCACAAGTACTACTTCACCCCGGGCCGCCTGGTGATGAAGGAAGGCACCGAGCTGGACGCACAGTTCAGCCAGCTCAAGGGCAAGAACATCGGCGTGCAGCGCGGCTCCACCGCCGACAACTTCGCCAGCGCCGAACTGGCCAAGGCCGGCGCCAACGTGGTGCGCTACACCAGCCAGGACGAGATCTACCTGGACCTGCTGGCCGGGCGCCTGGACGGCACCTTCGCCGACTCCATCCCGCTGCAGTTCGGCTTCCTCGACACCCCGCGTGGCAAGGGCTTCGCCTTCGTCGGCCCGGAGTTCAAGGACCCGAAATTCTTCGGCGAGGGCGCCGGCATCGCGGTGCGCAAGGGCAACACCGAACTGGTCAACCAGCTCAACGCCGCCATCGACGCGATCCGCGCCAACGGCAAGTACAAGGCCATCGAGGGCAAGTACTTCAAGAACGATATCTACGGCGACTGATGACGCCGCTGTCGAAAAAGGCCGCCTTCGGGCGGCCTTTTGCGTTTCCGGCGACGGGTCTTTGCACCCGGACTCCCCCCTCGTCATCCCCGCGA
>NZ_JARJLT010000364.1 GCF_029335315.1 Pseudomonas citronellolis | reverse complement strand
ACCGGCGCGCTGGGCCTGCTGCTGGGCAGCAAGAAGGCGCGCAAGGTCGGCGGCAAGGTCGTCACCTATGGCGGCCTCGCCGCCCTCGGCGTGCTCGCCTACAAGGCCTACGGCAACTGGCAGGCCCAGCAGGCCAGCGCGCCGCGCGGCGAACCGCAGACAGTCGACCGCCTGCCGCCGGCCCAGGCCGAGGAACACAGCCACGCCATCCTCCGCGCCCTGGTGGCGGCGGCCAAGGCCGACGGTCACATCGACCAGCGCGAACGCCAGCTGATCGATGGCGAGATCGCCAAGCTCACCGGCGACCCCGAACTGCAAGGCTGGCTCGACCGCGAGCTGGCCAAGCCGCTGGACCCGCAGGAAGTGGCGCGCGCCGCGAAGACCGAGGAAATGGCCGCCGAGATGTACCTGGCCAGCCTGCTGATGGTCGACGAGGAGAGCTACATGGAGCGCGCCTACCTCGACGAGCTGGCGCGCCAGCTGAGCCTCGACCCCGGCCTCAAGGCCGAGCTGCAAGCCCAGGCGCAGAAGGCCTTGCAGGCCGTGCAGGGCTGATTCTTAGCGCGCCCCTGAATAGTCCCGGACGGCATTGGCGGAAATCCCCGCCGGGACTATCGTTGCCAGACCGCAACCACGCCGAGGGCGCTGCCATGAACACCACGGATCTGCTGGAACAACTGCTGCGGGCCGGCCAGGGCGCGCAGGCGCAACAGGGCGGCGGAGGTGGCCTGGGCGGTCTCGGTGGCCTGCTCGGCGGGCTGCTCGGGGGTGGTGGTGGCGGCGCCAGCGCCGGCGGTGGCCTCGGCGGGCTGGGAGGCCTCGGCGGCGTACTGGGCAGCATGCTCGGCGGCGGCGCCCCGTCCAGCCAGGGCCGCTCCGGTGGCGGCGGGGTGAACTACGCCATGCTCGCTTCCCTCGGCATGATGGCCTTCCAGGCCTACCAGAACTGGCAGCAGCAACAGGCGAGCGCCGCGCCGCAACAAGCGCCGACCACCGTCGACCAGCTCTCCGGCGACGACGCCGAAGCCCACAGCCACGCCATCCTCATCGCCCTGATCGCCGCGGCCAAGGCCGACGGCCGCATCGACGACAAGGAAAAGCAGGCGATCTACAGCGAAATCTCGCGCCACGCCGGCGAGCCCGAACTGCAGGCCTGGCTCGACGCCGAAGTGCAGAAACCCCTCGACGCCGCCGACGTGGCCCAGGCCGCCCAGGGCGACGCCGGCATGAGCGCGGAAATGTACCTGGCCAGCGTGATGCTGGTGGACGACCAGCAGGACGCCGAGCGCAACTACCTGGACGAACTGGCCTACCAGCTCAAGCTCGACCCGGAACTGCAGGCGCACCTGGAGCAGCAGGCCAAGACCGGCGGCGAAGTAGCCTGAAACAACTTCGCCGGGAGTCTTCGCGGCGCGATCAGGGTCCAACTCCCTCGCTCACGCAGGGCGTACAACCGTTCGCGGTTGTACGCCGCGCGTGCCTGAGCACCGTCCAACCCGCAAGGAGGCCGCATGCCTTTCACCCGCTACACCCTGTCCGCCGCGCTGCTGCTCAGCGCCACCGCCCCCCTGGCCAACGCCGCCAAGCTCGAAGACGTGGCGCCCTACCCGAAGGCTGAAGAAGGCTTCGTGCGCCAGGTGATCCACCTGCCGAAACAGGCGCATGAAGACGACTTCAAGGTCGAAGTCCTCGCCGGCAAGACCCTCACCGTGGACTGCAACCGCCAGCGCCTGGGCGGCACTCTGGAAGAAAAGACCCTGGAAGGCTGGGGCTACCCCTACTACCGCCTGGACAAGGTCGGCGGCCCGGCGAGCACCCTGATGGCCTGCCCGCAAGGCAGCAGCAGGAAGGACTTCGTCCCGGTGATCGGCGAAGGCTTCACCCTGCGCTACAACAGCAAACTGCCCATCGTGATCTACGCGCCGAAGGACGTGGAAGTCCGCTACCGCATCTGGTCCGCCTCGGAAAAAGTCGAACACGCCCGCGCCGAGTAACCTCGGCGGGGCGCGGCGCGCGGGCTCACCACCCGTAGGAGCGGGCCATGCCCGCGATTCGCGGCCATGGGGCGCTCCTACAAAGGTTCGGGCTCCCCGCGTTCCCGCAGTGCACCTAGATCTTGCCTTGCACCAGAATCCCCTGCTCCCGTTCACACAGCCTCAGCAGAAAATCCCACACCAACCTCAGCCTCACCGAGCGGTGCAGTTCCCGCCGCGTACACATCCAGTATTCCCGCTCGATGAATTCCTCCGGCAGCACCGGCACCAGCAGCGGGTCGTGCAGGCCCATGAACTGCGGGAGGATGGCGATGCCCACGCCGGCCTGGGCGGCCTGTTGCTGAGCCACCACGCTGGTGCTGCGGAACACCACCTGGGGGTGGCGGCAGAAGCTGTGGTGGAACATCAGTTCCTGGCTGAACAGCAGGTCGTCGACGTAGCCGATCCAAGGGTGGTGGGCCAGGTCTTCGCGGTCGTTCAGCGGCGGGGCCTTTTCCAGGTAGGCGGGGCTGGCGAACAGGCTCAGGCGGTAGCGGGTCAGGCGGCGACTGATCACCAGGTCGGCGTTGGGCCGTTCCAGGGTGATGGCGATGTCCGCCTCGCGGTTGGTGATGCTGACGAAGCGCGGCACCGACACCAGTTCCAGCTCGAGGCCCGGGTACTGGCGCATCAGCTCGCCCAGGCGCGAGGCGAGGAACATGGTGCCGAGGCCTTCGGTCACGCCCAGGCGCACCTGGCCCAGCGGGCTGATGCTCTGGCTCATGTCCTCCTGGGCGAGGAGGGCGGTGTTCTCCATGGCCTCGGCGTGCTTGAGCAGCGCCAGGCCCGCGGGGGTCAGCTGGTAGCCGCCGGTGTGCTGGGCGAACAGCTGGGTGCCCAGGTCGCGCTCGATGTTCTCGATGTGCCGGGCCACGGTGGCGTGGGTGGTGCCGAGCTTACGCGCGGTGGCCAGCAGGCGGCCGCTGCGGTGCAGTTCGAGGAAGTAGCGCAGGTCGTTCCAGTCGAACATGGTGGCTCCGTTGTTAGAAAACGATCAGCAGCTGACCCGAAATGTTCGTTTTTTTTACGCCAACGAACGACTAGCCTCAAGCCACGCCTACACCAATAAGAACAAAACGAGGTCAGCCCATGCCCCAGGCACTGGACTCTTTCGACTACCTGATCGTCGGCGCCGGCCCCGCCGGTTGCCTGCTGGCCAACCGCCTGTCGGCCGACCCGGCCAACCGCGTGCTGCTGCTCGAAGCCGGCGGCCGCGACGACTACCCCTGGATCCACATCCCCGTCGGCTACCTCTACTGCATCGGCAACCCGCGCACCGACTGGTGCTTCGACACCGAATCGGTGCCCGGCCTCAACGGCCGCGCCATCAAGTACCCGCGCGGCCGCGTGCTCGGCGGCTGCTCGTCGATCAACGGGATGATCTATATGCGCGGCCAGGCCCGCGACTACGACGGCTGGGCCGCCGAGGGCAACCCCGGCTGGGGCTGGAACGACCTGCTGCCGCTGTTCCTCGGCATGGAGGACCACTTCGCCGGCGACAGCGCCATCCACCATGGCGGTGGCGAATGGCGGGTGGAGCAGCAGCGGCTGTCCTGGGAAATCCTCGACGCCTTCCGCGAGGCGGCGGCGCAGAGCGGCATCGCCTCGGTCGACGACTTCAACGGCGGCGACAACGAAGGCTGCGGCTACTTCCAGGTGAACCAGCGCGGCGGCGTGCGCTGGAACGCCTCCAAGGCCTTCCTGCGGCCGATCGAGCAGCGCCCCAACCTGATGGTGCTGACTAACGTCGAGGCGCAGCAGCTGATCCTCGAAGACGGCCGCGCCAAGGGCCTGCTGGTGGACTGGCAGGGCGCCCGGCGCGAGCTGCGGGCGCGCCGCGAGGTGATCCTGTGCGCCGGCGCCATCGGTTCGCCGACCCTGCTGCAACGCTCCGGCATCGGCCCGCGCGCGCTGCTCGAACAGTTGGGCATCGGCGTGCGCCACGAGCTGGCCGGGGTCGGCGAGAACCTTCAGGACCACCTGCAACTGCGGATGATCTACCGCATCCAGGGCACCCGCACGTTGAACCGCATCGCCGCCACGCCTTGGGGCAAGCTCGGCATGGGCCTGGAGTACCTGTTCAAGCGCAGCGGCCCGTTGTCGATGGCGCCGAGCCAGCTGGGCGCCTTCGCCAAATCCGACCCGAACCAGCCCTCGGCGAACCTCGAATACCACGTGCAGCCGCTGTCGCTGGAGCGCTTCGGCGAGCCGCTGCACCCGTTCCCGGCGTTCACCGCCTCGGTCTGCGACCTGCGCCCGCAAAGCCGCGGCAGCGTGCGCATCCGCAGCGCCGACCCGCGCGCCAAGCCGCTGATCCAGCCCAACTACCTGAGCCACCCGGAAGACCTGCGGGTGGCCGCCGACGCCATCCGCCTGACCCGGCGCATCGCCGCCGCGCCGGCCCTGGCGCGCTTCCGCCCGGAGGAGTACAAGCCCGGCCCGGATTTCAGCAGCGAGGAGGACCTGCACCGCGCCGCGGCCGACATCGGCACCACCATCTTCCACCCGGCCGGCACCTGCCGCATGGGCTCGGGGCCCAACGCGGTGGTCGACAGCCAGCTGCGCGTGCACGGCATTCCCGGCCTGCGCATCGCCGACGCCTCGATCATGCCCAGCCTGACCTCCGGAAACAGCTGTTCACCGGTGCTGGTGATCGCCGAGAAGGCCGCGCGGATGATTCTGGCCGAACCCTCGCGCCAGGCCGAGGTCATCCCTATCAGCGGGCGCGAGGAGAAGGCCCTGTCCTGACGGTCACCCCGCCGGGACGCACACAGGATTCGACACCAGACAGCGTCGCGCGGCCCACCGGCCGAGGCGGTCGAGGCTGAAACAACAAGAACAGCCCCACGAGGGCAGGAGAGCCGTAATGACCGATTTCGCACAGCCCCAGTCGTTCGAGCGGGGGAAATCCAGCAGCCGGGAGGAGCGCAAGGTCATCTTCGCCTCGTCCCTGGGCACCGTGTTCGAGTGGTACGACTTCTTCCTCTACGGATCGCTGGCGGCGGTCATCAGCAAGCAGTTCTTCTCCGGGGTCAACGACACCACCGCGTTCATCTTCGCCCTGCTGGCGTTCGCCGCCGGCTTCCTGGTGCGGCCCTTCGGCGCCCTGGTGTTCGGCCGCCTGGGCGACATGATCGGGCGCAAGTACACCTTCCTGGTGACCATCCTGCTGATGGGCCTGTCGACCTTCGCGGTGGGCCTGCTGCCGTCCTACGCGACCATCGGCGTGGCCGCGCCGATCATCCTCATCGTCCTGCGTCTGCTCCAGGGCCTGGCCCTGGGCGGCGAGTACGGCGGCGCGGCGATCTACGTCGCCGAGCACGCCCCGGCGCACAAGCGCGGCGCCTACACCAGCTGGATCCAGTGCACCGCCACCGGCGGCCTGCTGCTGTCGCTGCTGGTGATCTGGGGTTGCCGCCAGGCCACCGGCGAGGCGTTCGAGAGCTGGGGCTGGCGCCTGCCGTTCCTGATTTCCATCGTGCTGCTGGCCATCTCCACCTGGATTCGCCTGTCCATGCACGAGTCGCCAGCGTTCCTGAAGATGAAGGCAGAGGGCAAGGTCAGCAAGTCGCCGCTCAAGGAGTCCTTCACCCATTGGGGCAACCTGAAGATCGTGCTGATCGCGCTGTTCAGCATCAACGCCGGGCAGGCGGTGACCTTTTACGCCGCGCAGTTCTACGTGATGTTCTTCCTCACCCAGGTGCTCAAGGTGGACCCGGCGCTGTCCAACGTGCTGCTGATCATCTCGCTGGTGATCGGTGCCCCGCTGTTCCTGCTGGCCGGCTGGGTCTCCGACAAGATCGGCCGCAAGCCGGTGCTGGTCACCGGCCTGCTGCTGGCGACGGTGTTCTACTTCCCGCTGTTCAAGGCCCTGACCCACTACGCCAACCCGCAGATCGACCAGGCCAGCCGCCAGGCGCCGGTGGTGGTGATGGCCGACCCGGCCACCTGCACCTTCCAGTTCGACCCGGTAGGCAAGGCCAAATTCGACAGCCCCTGCGACAAGGCCAAGACCCTGCTGGTGAAAGGCGGCGTGCCCTACAGCACCCAGGCCGCGCCGGCCGGCAGCGGGCTGGTGGTGAGCGTGGGCGAGAAGCGCATCGAGGGCTTCGACGCCGCCGCCCTGGGCGCCGCGGTGAAGGAGGCCGGGTACCCGACCCAGGCCGACGCCTCGCTGGTGAACCGGCCGATGGTGGTGGCCATCATCGTCGCGCTGATCTTCATCGCCACCTGCTGCTACGGGCCGCTGGCGGCGCTGATGGTCGAGCTGTTCCCGACGCGCATCCGCTACACCTCGCTGTCGCTGCCGTACCACATCGGCAACGGCTGGTTCGGCGGCCTGCTGCCAACCCTGTCGTTCGCCCTGGTGGTGTACACCGGCGACATCTTCTACGGCCTCTGGTACCCGGTGCTGGTCACCGCGATGAGCCTGGTGTGCTCGCTGCTGTTCCTGCGCGAGACGCGCCACAACGACATCCACGCCGACTGAGCGGACCGCCTTGTGAAAAGGCCCGCTTCGGCGGGCCTTTTCTTGCGTCTCAGGCGGCGGGTGGGCAGGCGCTGCCCAGCAGCACCGCCTGCAGCACCTTGCGTTTGCTCAGGTACTGCGGCACCTGGCCGGCGACGCAGCGCGGGTCGATCTTCAAGCGCTCCGGCAGCGCGCCCTCGACGAACAGCAGGCCGCCGCTGAGCTGGGCGGCCTTGTCGAGGTTGACCGCTTCGACCCGGCGCCCGGCGTAGTAGACCAGGCGCATGTCCGGCTGGCCCAGGCTGTACAGCGGCAGTTGCGGGTGCTCGGCGCTGATCCGGGTGATCTGCGGCAGGGTGTGGAAACGGTAGCCGAACACCTTGTCGAGCAGCAGCCCGTAGAAGGCCGCGAAGCCGGCCACCAGCAGCACCGGCGCCCAGGTCAGCAGGCGGCGTTTCCAGCCGCCCAGCGACTCCAGCACGCGGGTCCAGTGCCAGGCCAGCAGCAGCGCCACGGCGGGGTAGCTGGGCAGCAGGTACTTGGCGTGCTTGTCGCTGAACAGCGAGAACACCAGCAGCGGCGCCAGCGCGGCGCAGGCGAGCAGGGCCAGGCGCGGTTCCTGGCGAACCTGCCGCCACAGCTGCGCGGGGCGGTAGAACAGCAGCAGCCAGAACGGAAAGAAGTCGCCAGCCAGGTACAGCAGGTAGGCGTACCAGGGATCGGCGCCGCCGCCGCTGACCTTTTCGACGATGTCCTGCTGGAAGATCGCCTTCCAGATGTCCATGCCTTCGCGCGCGGTGACCAGGGCGTACCAGCCGGCGCCCAGGGCGATGGCGAGCGCCCAGCCGGGCAGGTCGGTGAGGTACTGGCGGCCGCGCGCCGGGCGCTGCCAGAGGGTCAGCACCAGCACCGGCAGGGTCACCAGCAGCAGCGCCACCGGGCCCTTGCTCAGCAGGGCGCCGCCGAGCAGCGCGTAGCTCGCCAGCGACCAGCGCCGGCGGCCGTCGACGAACAGGTAGACCCAGGCGCAGAGCAGGGCGAGGAAGCACAGGCCGGTCAGCGACATCTCGATCTCGGCGCTGCGCGCGAACAGGCTGAAGCCGGCGTTGGCGGCGAGGAACATCGCGGCGAACAGGCCCATGGCGCGCCCGCCCAGGCGTTTGCCGCAGGCGTAGGTGGCGCCGAGGGTGGCCAGCGCGAAAAGCACCGAGGGCAGGCGCACGGCCCACTCGGAAACCCCGCCGGCGAGGTACACCGGCAGCAGCGCCAGCCAGTAGAACAGCGGCGGTTTGGCCAGGTACAGCTCGCCGTTCATGCGCGGCAGCAGCCAGTCGTGGGCCAGGAACATCTCGCGCACGGTCACCGCGCGGCGGCCTTCGTTGGTGCTCAGCAGCGGCGTGTCGGCGATCCCCCACAGGCACAGCAGCACCAACAGCGCGAGCACCAGCAGCCACCACAGCCGGCGTTCCAGTTCGATCCTTTCCTGCATGCCTCGACCCCCTGGCGATTGTTTGCACGTATAAGCCGCGCGCCAGCCTACGGATGAGTCGTGAAAAAGGCGTGAAGAAGACTCAGAACAGGTCCATCTGGCGGTCGATCAGCCGCGCGAAGTCGTCGCCGACGAAGGGCAGGATGGCGTCGGCCACCGGTTGCAGCTGGCGGCTCAGGTAGTGTTCGTAGTCGATCGGCGACTGGCGGTTTTCCAGGGGCTCGGGGCCGGCGGTGGTGATCAGGTAGCTGATCCAGCCGCCGTGCTGGTACTGCTTCGGGCGGCCCTGGGCCTGGTTGTAGTCGTCGGCGGCGCGGGCCGCGCGGACGTGGGGCGGGACGTTGCGTTCGTAGTCGTCCAGGCGCCGGCGCAGGCGCTTGCGGTAGATGAGCAGGTCGTCCTGCTCGCCGGCCAGGGTCTGGCGCACGTAGTCGCGGATGTAGTCCTGGTAGGGCTGGCGCTTGAAGATGCGCTGGTAGAGTTCCTGCTGGAAACGCTGGGCCAGCGGCGACCAGTCGGTGCGCACGGTTTCCAGGCCCTTGAAGACCATGTCCTCGCTGCCGTCGGCGCGTTGCACCAGGCCGGCGTAGCGCTTCTTGCTGCCTTCCTCGGCGCCGCGCACGGTGGGCATCAGGAAGCGCCGGTAGTGGATTTCGTATTGCAGCTCCAGGGCGCTTTCCAGGCCGTATTCGGCGCTCAGGTGTTCCTTCCACCAGTGGTTCACCCGCTGCACCAGGGCGCGGCCGATGCGCTCGGCGTCGGCCTCGGCGTGGGCACCGCCGAGCCAGACGAAGGTGGAGTCGGTGTCGCCGTAGATCACCTGGTGGCCCTCGGCCTCGATCAGCTCGCGGGTGCGGCGCATGATCTGGTGCCCGCGCATCGTGATGGACGACGCCAGGCGCGGGTCGAAGAAGCGGCAGCCGCTGGAGCCGAGCACGCCGTAGAAGGCGTTCATGATGATCTTCAGCGCCTGCGACAGCGGCTTGTTGCCGTCGCGCTTGGCCGCCTCGCGGCCCTGCCAGACGCGCTCGACGATGGCCGGCAGGCAGTGGCGGGTGCGCGAGAAGCGGGCGCCGCGGAAGCCTTCCACCGCGTGCGCGTCATCCGGTTGGCGCAGGCCTTCCACCAGGCCCACCGGGTCGATCAGAAAGCTGCGGATGATCGAGGGGTACAGGCTCTTGTAGTCGAGCACCAGCACCGATTCGTAGAGCCCTGGCCGCGAGTCCATGACGAAGCCGCCGGGGCTGGCCTCCGGCGGCTTGCCGCCGAGGTTGGGGGCGACGAAGCCCAGGCGGTGCATGGCCGGCAGGTACAGGTGGGTGAAGGCCGCCACCGAGCCGCCGCTGCGGTCGGCGGGCAGGCCGGTGACGCTGGCGCGTTCGAGGAGGAAGTGGAGGATGCCGGTCTTGGCGAAGATCCGCGTGACCAGCTCGCAGTCCTTGAGGTTGTAGTGGGCCAGCGCCGGCTTGTCCTCGGCGAACTTGCGGTCGATCTCGGCCATGCGGTCGTAGGGGTTGTCGATCGCCTTGCCTTCGCCGAGCAGGCTCTGCGCGACGTTTTCCAGGCTGAACGAGGGGAAGCTCCAGGTCGCCGAGCGCAGCGCCTCGATGCCGTCGATGATCAGCCGCCCGGCGGCCGCGGCGAAGTAGTGGTTGTTGCCGCTGCCGTGCTGGCGCCAGCTCATCGGCTCGCCGTCGCGGCCCAGGCGCAGGGGGATTTTCAGGCGTTCGGCGTGGTCGCGCAGCACGCGCAGGTCGAACTGCACCAGGTTCCAGCCGATGATGGCGTCGGGGTCGTGCTCGGCCAGCCACTGGTTGAGGCTTTCCAGCAGTTCGCCACGGCTGTCGCGGTAGGCCAGGTCGAAGTCCAGCCAGCTGGGGTCGCCGTTGGCCGGGCCGAGCATATACACCTGGCGCTGGCCGCAGCCTTCCAGGGCGATGGAGTAGAGGTTGCCGTGGATGTCGGTCTCGATGTCGAGGGACACCAGTTTCAGCGTCGGCCGGTAGTCCGGCGCCGGCTTGAGCAGGGTGTCGAGCAGCACGCCGTCGGCGCCGGGTTCGCCGTCGAAGCTCACCGGCGCGGTGATGAAACGCTCCATCAGGTAGCGCTCCGGCGGGCGGATGTCGGCTTCCAGCACCTCGACGCCGGCGGCGCGCAGGCGCTTGTCGAGGTCCATCAGCGGGCGGTGCTGGTTGCAGTACAGGCCGAGCACCGGGCGTTGCTCGAAGTCGCGCAGTTGCAGCGGGCGCAGCTCGACGCCGGTTTCGCCCTGCAGCAGGCGTTCGGCGCGCTCGCGCTGCTCGGCGGGGATGAACGCCACCGAGGTTTGCAACGGCAGGCGCACCCGGCGCGGGCCGGCGTCGGTGGCCAGCCAGAACTCCACCTCGGTGCCGGCGGGCGTGTCGCGCCAGTGCCGGGTGAGGACGAAGCCTTGTTGTGCTGCCACCGGGAACCTCTGGGAAGAATCTGTCAGATCGACATTCTACCGGGGAGGGGGTGCAGCGGCTGCTTTTCGTAGGGCTCCAGTGGGTTCGGCGTTAGCCGGGGGCTGCATACTCCCGGTCACCCCCGCGAACGCGGGGGCCCAGGGACTTCAGCCCTCACACCACGAAACGCATCACCATGCCGTTCAGGTCCACCGCCAGGCGCGACAGCTCCTGGCTGGCGGCGCTGGTCTGGGTGGCGCCGGCCGAGGTCTGCACCGCCAGGTCGCGGATGCTGGTGAGGTTGCGGTCCACTTCGCGGGCGACCTGGGCCTGTTCCTCGGTGGCGCTGGCGATCACCTGGTTGCGTTCGTCGATCTGCGTCATGCGGTCGAGGATCAGCCCCAGCGAGGCGCTGGCTTCACCGGTGCGGCCAGCCGTACGCTCGGCGTTGCCGCTGCTGCTGAGCAGGGCGCCGACGGTGTCGCTGCTGCCGGACTGGATGGCGGCGACCAGTTGCTCGATCTCGCGGGTCGAGCTCTGCGTGCGCTGGGCCAGCGAACGCACTTCGTCGGCCACCACGGCGAAGCCGCGTCCGGCCTCGCCGGCGCGCGCCGCTTCGATGGCGGCGTTGAGCGCCAGCAGGTTGGTCTGCTCGGCGACGCTGCGGATCACCTCCAGCACCTTGCCGATGTCCTGCGCCTGCTCGGCCAGGCGCTCGGCATGCTGCGAGGCCTCGCCGACCTCACCGGCCAGGCTGCCGATCGCCGAGCCGGTTTCGTCGACCCGCGCCTGGCCTTCGCGCGCGGCGGCCATGGCTTCGCGCGAGGCGGCGGAGGCGCCGGCGGCGTTCTGCGCCACGTCCTCCACCGCGCTGGTCATCTGGTTGACCGCCGTGGCGGCCTGCTCGATCTGGTCGCTTTGCGCCTGCAGGGCGCGGGTGCTCTGTTCCATCACGCTGCTCATCTCCTCCGCCGCCGAAGCCAGCTGGCTGGCCGACTGGCCGATGCCACGGATGGTGCCGCGCAGGCTCTCGCGCATCTCGCCCAGGGCGCCCAGCAGCTGCGCCGCCTCATCCTTGCCCTCGACGCTGAAACGCTGGCTGAGGTCGCCGCCGGCGATGGTCCGCGCCACGCTCACCGCGTGGGCCAGCGGCAGCACGATGCTGCGGGTGAGCAGCCAGGCCAGGGCCAGGGTCAGCGCCACGCTGAACAGCAGCACGCCGAGCACGATGCCGCGGTCGGTCAGGTACTGGCGCTCGGCGCGTTCGGCGGCGGCCTGGGCGCCTTCGCGGTTGAGGCTGATCAGGTCCTGCAGGCGCTGGTGCAGCTCGCCACCCTGCTTGGCGATGGGGCCGTTCATCAGTTGCAGCGCCTTGGCGGTGTCGTTGCCATGGATATCCGCGATGAGTTCGCGAACCCGCTCGACATAGCCGTCCAGCGCCAGCTTGAGGGCGTCGGCCTTGGCCTGCTCCTCGGCGCTGAGGATCAGTTTCGAATAGGCCTGGAAGGCCTGTTCCTGGGTGCGTTCGGCCTGTTCGATCAGGCCCAGGCTGCGTTGCCGGGCGGCGTCGTCGGTGTTGACCAGCAGGCGCATGGACTCCAGGCGGATGCGCGCGATCTGCGTGGACATCTCGTTCATCTGGTTGATGCTCGGCAGCCAGTTGCCGTCCAGTTCCTGCGACACGCTGCGCAGCGCCGCCAGCTTGAGGATGGCGAACACCCCCAGGAACAGCAGCAGCGCGCCCATGGCGGCGAAACCCAGGGCCGCGCGGCGGCCGATACTGATATTTCTCAACATCGCGATGTCCTTTTCTTTCCTTGATGATGACCGCGTCGGGCGGCTCGCTCCGAGCGCTGTATGGCTAATTGATATTATTGTGCCAGGTGCTGGCACAATCGTCCGTCAACCCAGTGGTTGCGTGGCCGACGGGCGGAAGGGCTAAAGCCCGGCGGCGCACTGGCCGATACAGCGGGCATCTTGTCCGTTTCAGCGTCGTGCCCGTCATGCCCAGCTCCGCTTTCTCCCTGGAAAACCATTACCGCAAGGCCGACCGCATCATGCTCGGCGTGCTCTGGCTGATGTTCGTCTACTCGCTGGCCCTGGCCTACTGGCACGACGCCTGGGGCCAGGCGCTGCTGGTCGGTGGCGGCACGCTCGCGGCGCTGCACGGGTTGTTCGCCCTGCTGCCCGGCCAGCGCCTGACGCGCTGCTGCATGGGCGTGGCCTTCATGGCCTTCGCGGCGTTGCAGATCAACCAGAGCGGCGGGCGCATCGAGATGCACTTCGGCATCTTCGTGCTGCTGGCGATCCTGGTGTTCTACCGCGACTGGCTGCCCATCGTGGTCGCCGCCGCCAGCATCGCCGTGCACCACCTGACCTTCTTCGCCCTGCAGGCGGGCGGCGCGGGCCTGGCGGTGGCGCAGGACGGCAGCTGGCCGATCATCTTCCTGCACGCCTTCTACGTGGTGCTGGAGAGCTCCATCCTGGTCTACCTGGCCATCCAGTCCCAGGCCGAGGCGCTGGGCGCCATGGGCCTGCTGGCCTCGGTCAGTCACCTGACCGAGGGCGAGGTGGTCGACCTCAGCCACCGCAGCGACGCCTCGGACCGGGTCAACTCGCGCTTCAACCGCTTCCTCGAACGCCTCGACGAACTGGTCGGGGTGGTGCTGCGCGACACCCTCGGCCTCAACGAACTGGCCCATCAACTGGCCCGCACCACCCGCGACCTGCGCGACGGTGCGCGGCGCCAGCTGGACGAGACCGCGCTGATGTCCAGCGCCATGCAGCAGATGGGCAGCACCATCGAAGGCGTGGCGGCCAACGCCGACGAGGCGGCGCACACCGCGCAACGCATCAACCAGGAGGCGCGCGACGGCAGCAGCCTGGTACGCGAGAGCCTGGAGGACATCGATCGCCTGGCCGCGCAGATCGACGACAGCGACCGCCAGGTCCAGGAGCTGGACGCCCGCGCCCAGCAGATCGGCCGGGTGGTGGAGGTGATCCGCGGGATCGCCGAGCAGACCAACCTGCTCGCCCTCAACGCCGCCATCGAAGCTGCGCGCGCCGGCGAGCAGGGCCGTGGCTTCGCCGTGGTGGCCGACGAGGTGCGCAACCTGGCGCAGAAGACCGCGCAATCCACCGGCGAAATCCAGGACGAGATCGGCCGCCTGCAGGAGGGCAGCCGCACGGCGGCCCAGGCCATGTCGCGCAGCCGCGACAGCGTCGAGCACTGCGTGAAGCGCAGCCAGCTCACCAGCGAGCTGCTGCTGCGCATGACCGACGGCATCGCCAGCATCAGCCAGATGAACCAACTGATCGCCTCGGCGACCCAGGAGCAGAGTTCGGTCAGCGAGGAAGTCATCCAGCACCTGCAAGGCGTGCAGGGCGTGGCCGAGAACAACGACAGCGACGCCCAGACCCTGGAACGCGAGGGCGCGCGCTTGCGCGAGCTGAGCGAGCGCCTGCAGGGCCTGAGCGGGCGCTTCCAGGTCAGCCCCTGAGGGACGGCGGTTCTCTTTTGCCGCGATCCTGTCCAGAATGGCCGCCCTTTTCGAGCCCGTGATCCGATGAACGCCCAAGCCCTCGACGTCCTCCTGCACCACCTGCTGGCCGCGCTGGAGCAGCCGCCCGCCGAGGTCCGCCGCCTGTTCCACGGGCGCGGCCGGCGCTGGCCGGGGCTGGAGCAACTGACCGTGGACTGGCTGCAGGGCGTGCTGCTGGTGTCGCTGTTCCGCGAGCCGGAGGCCGACGAACTGGCCGCGCTCGAAGCCACCCTGCGAGCGCTGGGCGACTCCCCGCAGTGGCGCGCCAGCGGCGCCGAAGCGCTGCTGCTGCAGCACCGCTACCGCCTGGACAGCGCCATGCAGGCCTTGCTCGGCGAGGTCCCGGAGGAACGCGTGGTGGTCGAACACGGCCTGCGCTACCTGCTGGACCTGGGGCGCAAGCAGAACAACGGCCTGTTCCTCGACATGCGCCTGGGCCGCCAGTGGCTGCAGCAGCAGTCCGCCGGCCGCCGCGTGCTCAACCTGTTCGCCTACACCTGCGGCTTCTCCGTGGCGGCCATCGCCGGCGGCGCCGAGTACGTGGTCAACCTGGACATGGCGCGCGCCGCGCTCAGCCGCGGGCGCGACAACCACCGGCTGAACGGCCACGACCTGACGCGGGTGGAGTTCCTCGGCCACGAGCTGTTCAAGTCCTGGGGCCGGGTCAAGAAGTCCGGGCCCTACGACCTGGTGGTGATCGACCCGCCGTCGTTCCAGAAGGGCAGCTTCGTCCTCGGCAAGGACTACCCGCGCATCCTCCGCCGTCTGCCCGAACTGCTGGCGCCCGGCGGCCGCGTGCTGGCCTGCGTCAACGACCCGGCCGTGGCGCCGGCCTTCCTGATTGACGCGATGGCCAGCGAAGCGCCGCAACTGCGCTACGTCGAGCGCCTGCAGAACCCGCCGGAATTCGCCGACATCGACCCCGACGCGGCGCTCAAGGCGCTGCTCTTCGCGCTGCCGGACTGACGCGCGCAACACCTGGCACACAATCTGCTCCGTCTCCGCCACACCACGGAGAACGCCGGTTTTCCGTCATCCCCACGGCCCGGAGCGATTCCCCATGCGTTTTTCCTGCAACGGTTGCGGCAAGTGCTGCCATGACCACCACGTGCCCCTGACTCTGGACGAAGCGCAGGCCTGGGCCGCCGACGGCGGCAGCCTGATCGTGCTCATCGAGGCGGTGCTGGAGGAGGGCGCCGGCCTGCCCGAAGGCCAGCGCGAGCACGTGCTGCGGCGTTCCTGGGCGGTGCGCTGCGGGCAGACCCGCGCGCACCTGGCGATCACCTTCGCCGCTTTCAACCAGGGCGCCTGCCGCTACCTGGGCAGCGACATGCGCTGCGGCATCTACGAGCGCCGGCCGCTGGTGTGCCGCATCTACCCGATGGAGATCAACCCGCACATCCCGCTGCGCGCGGAAAACAAGGATTGCCCGAGCGAGGCCTGGGCCAGCGGCCCCGAGCTGATCGTCGGCGAGCGCCTGGTGGACGCCGGGCTGGCGGCGCTGATCGAGCGTTCGCGGCGCGCCGATCGCGAAGAGATCGGCGCCAAGGCGGCCATCTGCGAACGCCTGGGCATCGCCACCTCGGCGCTCAAGGGCGACGGTTTCACCGCCTTCCTGCCGCAGCGCGAGGCGTTCCTGGCGGCGCTGCAGGCGATGCGCAAGGAGGGGCCGGTGCAACCTCGCGGCGACTGGGCGCTGCACGTTTCCAGCGACGCGCTGGCGCGGCAGTTGGAGGAGACCGGGGCGATGATCGCGGCGATCCTCGATGGCAGTTGCGCCTTCATTCCGCTGCGGGTGGCGTGAGTTGGGGGATATTTGTAGGAAATTCGGGCTAGTCGGAGCGACTAGTTAGTATTACGGATAATATATTCGGCACTTTCCCGTTAAAACTAGGGGAAACCGTGCGGATTCTGCCCAGTGCCGGCCAGGGTCGGGACGGTTGCCCGACTTCGACATTTCCCAGGGGATCTCTGTGAAGAATTGGACGCTTCGGCAACGCATCCTGGCCAGCTTCGCCGTGGTGATCGCGATCATGCTGCTGATGGTCGTGGTCTCCTACGAGAGCTTGCTCACCGTCGAGCGCGACGCGCGCCAGGTCAGCACGGACGCCATTCCCGGCACCTACGCCCTGACCACCATCCGCTCCACCTGGACCGACACCATGTTGCGTACCCAGACCCTGGTCGGCCTGGGTGACGGCAGGCCCCTGGACGCCGCCGGCCGCCAGGACTTCCGCGCGTTGCACGAGACGCTGCTGCAGCGCATCGCCAAGTACGAGGCGACGGTGCACGAATCCAGCGACCGCGAGATGCTCGCGCGCTTCAAGCAGCAGGTGGAGGACTTCCACGGCCGGCACGAGGCGCTGCTCAGCCTCTACGACAGGGACCACGAGGCCGCACGCAAGATGCTGCTCGGCGACCTTGGGCCGAACTGGGAGAAGGGCCGCCAGACCCTCAACGAACTGATCGCGCTGAACAAGCAGATCGCCGATTCCGCCGCAGCGGCCATCGTCGAGGAGGTCAAGGTGACCGAGACCA
The DNA here is from genome assembly GCF_029335315.1 of Pseudomonas citronellolis. Taxonomy (GTDB): domain Bacteria; phylum Pseudomonadota; class Gammaproteobacteria; order Pseudomonadales; family Pseudomonadaceae; genus Pseudomonas; species Pseudomonas citronellolis_A. The sequence goes on along the minus strand of NZ_JARJLT010000364.1, from coordinate 13,450 downwards.
CCATGCTGGTCTCGCTGCTCCTGGCCATTGTCGTCGCCGGCGTCTGCGGGCTGCTGCTGATGCGCGCCATCACCGGCCCGGTGAGCAAGGTGGTGCGCACCCTGGAGACCATGAGCGGCGGCGACCTCACCGCGCGCCTGGCGCTGGAGCGCAACGACGAGTTCGGTGTGATCGAGAGCGGCTTCAACGGCATGGCCGAGGAACTCAAGGGCCTGGTGTCGCAGGCGCAGCGCTCGGCGATCCAGGTCACCACCTCGGTCACCGAGATCGCCGCCACCTCCAAGCAGCAGCAGGCCACCGCCACCGAGACCGCCGCCACCACCACCGAGATCGGCGCCACCTCGCGGGAGATCGCCGCCACCTCGCGCGACCTGGTCCGCACCATGACCGAGGTGTCCGTCGCCGCCGAGCAGACCTCCACCCTGGCCGGCTCCGGGCAGCTGGGCCTGGCGCGCATGGAAGACACCATGCACCAGGTGATGGGCGCCGCCGAGTTGGTCAACGCGAAACTGGCGATCCTCAACGAGCGCGCCGGCAACATCACCCAGGTGGTCACCACCATCGTCAAGGTGGCCGACCAGACCAACCTGCTGTCGCTCAACGCCGCCATCGAGGCGGAGAAGGCCGGCGAGTACGGCCGCGGCTTCGCCGTGGTGGCCACCGAGGTGCGCCGCCTGGCCGACCAGACCGCCGTGGCCACCTACGACATCGAACAGATGGTGCGCGAGATCCAGTCGGCGGTGTCGGCCGGAGTCATGGGCATGGACAAGTTTTCCGAGGAGGTCCGTCGCGGCATCGCCGAGGTCGGCCAGGTGGGCGAGCAGCTGTCGCAGATCATCCACCAGGTACAGGCCCTGGCGCCGCGCGTGCAGATGGTCAACGAGGGTATGCAGGCGCAGGCCACCGGCGCCGAGCAGATCAACCAGGCCCTGGTGCAACTCGGCGAAGCCACCGGGCAGACCGTGGAATCGCTGCGCCAGGCCGGCTTCGCCATCGACGAGCTCAATCTGGTGGCCAATGGACTGCGCAGTGGCGTCTCCCGTTTCAAGGTCTGAGGCCGGCGGGCGGCTGTACCTGCAGTTCCGCCTGGGCGCCGACCGCTACGCGCTGGATGTGCACGACATCGTCGAAGTACTGCCGTTGCGGCGCTTCAAGCAACTGCCGGAGGCCCCGGCCTGGGTCGCCGGGCTGTATGTCCATCGCGGCGAGCTGCTGCCGGTGCTCGACCTCAGCCAGATCGCCTGCGGCCGCCCGGCGCCGCGGTTGACCAGCACGCGCCTGGTGCTGGTCGACTACCGTTTCGCCGGCGACGGCCCGCAACGCCGCCTGGGGCTGATCCTCGAACAGGCCAGCCAGACCCTGCGCCGCGACCCGGCGGCGTTCCGCGACTACGGCGTGGAGCGTGGCGAGGCGCGCTACCTGGGGCCGGTGCTGGAAGACGCCGAGGGCCTGCTGCAGCGCGTGGATGTGAGCGAACTGCTGCCCGAAACGGTGCGCGAGCTGCTGCTGGCCGGGGGCGCCGAGCATGGCTGACGCGCGCTTTACCCGGCTGCTCAAGGAGCGCATCGGCCTGGACGCCGACTCGGTGGGCGACGCGGTGATCGCGCGTGCCGTGCGCCAGTGCGCCAACCGCGCCAGCGGCGGCGACCTGGAGGCCTACTGGCAGCGCCTGCAGGTTTCCGCCGAGGAACAGCAGGCGCTGATCGAGGCGGTGGTGGTGCCGGAGACCTGGTTCTTCCGCTACCCCGAATCCTTCGTCGCCCTGGCCCGCCTGGCCACCGCCCGCCAGCTGCAACTGGCCGGCACGCGGCCGCTGCGCGTGCTCAGCCTGCCCTGCTCCAGTGGCGAGGAACCCTATTCCGTGGCCATGGCCCTGCTCGACGCCGGCCTGGCCGAATCGGCCTTCCGCATCGACGCCCTCGACGTCAGCCCGGTGGTGCTGGAGCGTGCCGCCCAGGGGCTGTACGGGCGCAACTCGTTCCGTGGCGACGACCTGGGCTTCCGCGACCGGCATTTCCGCGCCGTCGGCCCCGAGTACCAGCTCGACGAGCGGGTCCGCCGCTGCGTGCACCTGCGGCGCGGCAACCTGCTGGCGCCGGCGCTGCTGAGCGAGGAAGCGCCTTACGATTTCCTGTTCTGCCGCAACCTGCTGATCTACTTCGACCGCGACACCCAGGAGCGTGCCGTGGAGGTGTTGCTGCGCCTGGTGCGCGAGGACGGCGCGCTGTTCATCGGCCCGGCCGAGGCCAGCCTGCTGTCGCGCCAGGGCCTGCGTCCGCTGGGCGTGGCGCAGTCGTTCGCGTTCCTGCGCGCCGCGCCGGCCGAACCCGCGCCATTGCGCCCGGCCGAGGCCGCGCGCTTCACGCCACGGCCGCCCGCGCCGCCCGCACCGAAGCCGCTCGCACCGAAGCCGCGCGCCCCGGCGGCGCGCCCGGCCGCCGCGCCGAAGTCCGTCGCCAGCGCATCGAGCGGCGCGGAGCAGGCCCTGGCGGAGATCGCCCAACTGGCCAACCAGGGCCGCGCCGAGCAGGCGCGCCAGGCCTGCGAAGCCTTCCTGGCGCAGCATGGCCCGGCCGCCGAGGCCTATTACTGGCTCGGCCTGCTGGCCGACGCCGGCGGCGCCGTCGAGCAGGCCGAAGCCCATTACCGCAAGGCGCTGTACCTGCGCCCCGAACACCAGGAAAGTCTGCTGCACCTGGCCGCGCTGCTCGCCGCCCGCGGCGACGTGGATGCCGCGCGACGCTTGCAGGAGCGTGCCGCGCGAGGAGTGAAGCGCGATGTTTGAACAGGGATACCGCCTGCACGCCGAGGCCGTCGGCGAGGCGCTGGACGACTGCTGGAACCGCATCGGCGTGCACGGCGACAAGAGCTGCCCGCAACTGCTCGAACACATCCACTGCCGCAACTGCCCGGTGTACGCCAGCGCCGCCGTGCGCCTGCTGGACCGCTACGCCCTGGGCCGCGAGGAGGAGCAGGCGCCGCTCGCCGCCGAGGACGCCCCGGCCGGCCAGGCGCACCTGCTGTTCCGGATCGGCGAGGAATGGCTGGCCCTGCGCACCCTGGCGCTGGTCGAGGTGGCGCCGGCCTGCATCGTCCATTCGCTGCCGCACCAGCGCTCGCCGGTGCTGCTCGGCGTGGCCAACGTGCGCGGCGCGTTGGTCGCCTGCCTGTCGCTGGCCGAGCTGCTCGGCCTGAGCGCCGCGCCGGCGGCGGATGACGACGGCCGGCGGCGCCCACGCATGCTGATCCTGGCGTGCGAGAACGGCCCGATCCTGGCGCCGGTGGACGACGTTGAAGGCATCCACCCGTTGCTTCCGGGCGCGCCGCGCGAGGGCGCCCGCTACACCCTCGACGTCCAGCAATGGCGCGGGCGCAGCGTGCGCCTGCTCGACCATCAGGCGTTGCTCGCCGCCGCCGCACGGAGCCTGGCATGACCCCGGAGCAGATGAAGGACGCCTCGCTACTGGAGCTGTTCCGCCTGGAGGCCGAAGCCCAGGCCCAGGCCCTGGGCCAGGGGTTGCTGGCGCTGGAGCGCGAGCCGCGCCAGGCCGCGCAGCTGGAAGCCTGCATGCGCGCCGCGCACTCGCTCAAGGGCGCGGCGCGGATCGTCGGCCTGGACGCCGGCGTGCAGGTCGCCCACGTCATGGAGGAATGCCTGGTGGCGGCCCAGGACGGTCGCCTGCTGCTGGGCCCCGAACACATAGACGCGCTGCTGGCTGGCACCGATATCCTGCTGCATGTCGCCGATGTCGTGGCCGAACGCGCCGCCGCCGCTCACGAGGCGGTGCCGGCGCTGGTGCTGCGCCTGCAAGGCCTGCTTGGCGACACCTCGGCGAGCGTCGCGGCGCCGACGCCGCCAATGCCGCCGGCAGCATCGCCCCCGGTCGTCGAAGCCGAAGTGCCCGTCGCGCCGGCCGTGGTGCCGGAAGCCGCCGTGGCCGACGACGCCGGCGCCCGCCGGGCGCCGGGCGAAGAGGGCGGGGCGCGGGTGTTGCGGGTCACCGCCGAGCGCCTGAACCAATTGCTCGACCTGTCCAGCAAGTCCCTGGTGGACTCCCAGCGTCTGCAGCCGCAGCTGGCCGCCCTGCAGCGCCTGAAACGCCTGCAATCCACCGCCAGCCGCCTGCTCGACGGCGCCCGCGACGCCGCCGGCGCCAGCCTCGACCCGCAGGCCCAGGCCTTCCTCGCCGACGCCCGGCGATTAGTGGGGGAGTGCCAGCAACTGCTCGGCGAGCAGATGGCCGAGCTCGACGAGTTCGCCTGGACCACCTCGCAGCGCGCCCAGACCCTCTACGACAGCGCCCTGGCCTGCCGCATGCGGCCCTTCGCCGACGTGCTCGGCGGCCAGGCGCGGATGGTCCGCGACCTCGGCCGCGAGCTGGGCAAGGTGGTGCGCCTGGAGGTGGACGGGGTGTCCACCCAGGTCGACCGCGAGGTCCTGGAAAAGCTCGAAGCGCCGCTCACCCACCTGCTGCGCAACGCCGTCGACCATGGCATCGAATCCCCCGAACAACGCCGCCAGGCGGGCAAGCCCGAGCAGGGCAGCATCCGCCTGCTGGCGCGCCACCACGCCGGCATGCTGGTGCTGGACCTGCGCGACGACGGCGCCGGCGTCGACCTCGAACGTCTGCGCGAAGCCATCGTGCGCCGTGGCCTGTCCGCCGCCGACACGGCCGCGCGGCTGTCCGAGGAAGAGCTGCTGGCCTTCCTCTTCCTGCCCGGCTTCAGCCTGCGCGAGCAGGTCACCGAGGTGTCCGGCCGCGGCGTCGGCCTGGACGCCGTGCAGCACATGGTGCGCCAGCTACGCGGCGGCATCCGCATGGAGCAGCGCAGCGGCCAGGGCAGCCATTTCCACATCGAGGTGCCGCTGACCCTGTCGGTGGTGCGCAGCCTGGTGGTGGCGATCGGCGGCGAGGCCTACGCCTTCCCGCTGGCGCACATCGAGCGCATGCGCAGCCTGGCGCCGAGCGAGATCGTGCAGATCGAGGGCCGCCAGCAGTTCTGGCACGACGGCCGTCACGTCGGCCTGGTGGCGGCGAACCAGTTGCTGCAACGCCCGGAAGGCCAGGCGCCGGCCGGCGACATTCCGCTGGTGCTGCTGCGCGAGCGCGACAACCTGTGCGGCGTGGCGGTGGAACGCTTCATCGGCGAGCGCACCCTGGTGGTGATGCCGCTGGACCCGCGCCTGGGCAAGGTCCAGGACGTGTCCGCCGGCGCCGTGCTGGACGACGGCACCCCGGTGCTGATCCTCGACGTCGAGGACATGCTGCGCTCGGTGGACAAGCTGCTGGCCAGCGGTCGCCTGGAGCGCATCGACGGCAGCGCGCGGCAGGGCGCCGCGCAACGCAAGCGGGTGCTGGTGGTGGACGATTCGCTGACCGTGCGCGAGCTGGAGCGCAAGCTGTTGCTGGGGCGCGGCTACGAAGTGGCGGTGGCGGTGGACGGCATGGACGGCTGGAACGCCCTGCGCGCCGAACGCTTCGATCTGGTCATCACCGATATCGACATGCCGCGCATGGACGGTATAGAACTGGTCGGGCTGATCCGCCGCGATCCGCGCCTGCGTTCCCTGCCGGTCATGGTGGTGTCCTACAAGGATCGCGAAGAAGACCGCCGGCGCGGGCTCGACGCCGGCGCCGACTACTATCTGGCCAAGGCCAGTTTCCATGACGAGGCCCTGCTGGACGCGGTGGCCGACCTGATCGGAGGAGCTTAGGGATGAGTGAAGGGGCCCGGCTATGCGGATAGGCATAGTCAACGACATGCCGCTGGCGGTAGAGGCCATGCGCCGGGCGCTGGCCTTCGAGCCGGCGCATCGCGTGCTCTGGGTCGCCGGCAACGGCGCCGAGGCGGTGCAGTTGTGCGCCGCGCAGACCCCCGACGTGGTGCTGATGGACCTGCTGATGCCGGTGATGGACGGCGTCGAGGCGACCCGGCGGATCATGGCCGAGACGCCCTGCGCGATCATCGTCGTCACAGTGGACCTGGAACAGAACCTCTCGCGGGTCTTCGAGGCCATGGGCTGCGGCGCGGTGGACGCGGTGAACACCCCGGTGCTGGGCGTCGGCGATTCGCTGGAGGCGGCCCGCCCGCTGCTGCGCAAGCTGCAGAACCTGGCCTGGCTGACCACCCCGGACAGCGCCCGCCCGCGCGCCGCCAGCGCCGCCCGCGAGAGCGCCGCCAAGGCCCGTCGGCTGGTGGCGGTGGGCGCCTCGGCCGGCGGCCCGGCGGCCCTGGCCGAGCTGCTCGGCAAGCTGCCGGCGAGCTTCGGCGCGGCCATGGTGGTGGTGCAGCACGTCGACGAAGTGTTCGCCGCCGGCATGGCCGACTGGCTGGCCAGCCAGGCGTGCATCCCGGTACGCCTGGCGCGCAATGGCGACGTGCCGCAACCGGGCAGCGTGCTGCTGGCCGGCACCAACGATCACATCCGCCTGCTGCGCAATGGCGAACTGGCCTACACCACCGAACCCAGCGGGCATATCTACCGCCCTTCGATCGACGTGTTTTTCGACAGCGTGGCCGACAACTGGGTTGGCCAGGCCACCGGCGTGCTGCTCACCGGCATGGGCCGCGACGGCGCCCAGGGCCTCAAGCACATGCGCGAGCGGGGCTTCCTGACCCTGGCCCAGGACCAGGCCAGCAGCGCCGTCTACGGCATGCCGAAGGCCGCCGCGGCGATCGACGCGGCCACCGAAATCCGCGGCCTGGGCGATATCGCCCGGCGCCTGGGCGAACTGTACGGCTGACATTCCGAAGGAGCGCCTGAACCCGCCATGACCACGAACCCGAGCGACAACTCCGTGACGACTCCAGACGACAGCGCCGTGATGGTGCTGCTGGTCGACGACCAGGCGATGATCGGCGAGGCCGTGCGCCGCGCCCTGGCGGACGACGCCGGCATCGACTTCCACTTCTGCTCCGACGCCACCCAGGCCATCGAGCAGGCCCTGCGCATCCGTCCGACGGTGATCCTGCAGGACCTGGTGATGCCCGACACCGACGGCCTCGAACTGGTGCGCCAGTACCGCCGCCACCCGGCCATCCGCGACATCCCGATCATCGTGCTGTCGACCAAGGAAGAGCCGCAGGTCAAGAGCGCCGCCTTCGCCGCCGGGGCCAACGACTACCTGGTCAAGCTGCCCGACGCCATCGAGCTGATCGCCCGGGTGCGCTACCACTCGCGCTCCTTCATCGCCCTGCAGCAGCGCGACGAGGCCTACCGCGCGTTGCGCGAGAGCCAGCAGAAGTTGCTGGAGACCAACCTGGTGCTGCAGCGGCTGATGAACTCCGACGGCCTCACCGGGTTGTCCAACCGCCGGCACTTCGACGAATACCTGGAAATGGAATGGCGCCGCGCCCTGCGCGAGCAGAGCCAGCTGTCGCTGCTGCTGCTCGACGTCGACCACTTCAAGGCGTTCAACGACACCTTCGGCCACGTCGCCGGCGACGAAGCCCTGCGCCGCGTCGCCGGGGCCCTGCGCGACAGCGGCAGCCGCTCCTCGGACCTGCCGGCGCGCTATGGCGGCGAGGAGTTCGCCATCATCCTGCCGGGCACTTCGCCGGGCGGTGCGCGTCTGCTGGCGGAAAAGCTGCGCCTGACCGTGCAGGGCATGGCCATCCCCCATGAAGTGCCCGAGCCGGGGGCGGTGCTGACCATCAGCATCGGCGTGGCGACCCTGACCCCGCAGGTCGGGGAGGGCTGCCTGCGGCTGATCGAGCAGGCCGACCGCGCGCTCTACAACGCCAAGCACGGCGGGCGCAACCAGGTGGGCGTGGTGGGCTGAACGGCCGGCGAAGGGCGCGGGCAGGGCGATGTCGACTTGTCGTAAACCTTAAAATGTTTACAACAGATCACGTATACTTGCCGGCTTTTCTACGCCCTTACCCGTGAGAGATGCCCGCCATGGAAATCCAACCGATCCTCAACAGCATCAAGGACCTCTCCGACCGTACCCAGTCCATTCGGGGGTATCTTTGACTACGATCTGAAACATGATCGTCTGATCGAAGTAAACCGCGAACTGGAAGACCCGGCGGTCTGGAACAAGCCCGAATACGCCCAGAACCTGGGCCGCGAGCGCGCCATGCTGGCGCAGATCGTCGAGACCCTCGACGAACTCAGCGGCGGCCTGGCCGACTCCCGCGACCTGCTCGACATGGCGGTCGAGGAGAACGACGAAGGCGCCGTGGCCGACGTCGAGAGCGAAGTCCAGCGCCTGCGCGAAATCCTCGAGAAGCTCGAGTTCCGCCGCATGTTCAGCGGCGAGATGGACCCGAACAACGCCTACCTGGACATCCAGGCCGGCTCCGGCGGCACCGAGGCCCAGGACTGGGCCAACATCCTGCTGCGCATGTACCTGCGCTGGGCCGACAAGCGTGGCTTCGACGCCACCATCATCGAGCTGTCCGAGGGCGAGGTCGCCGGCATCAAGGGCGCCACTGTGCACATCAAGGGCGAGTACGCCTTCGGCTGGCTGCGCACCGAGATCGGCGTGCACCGCCTGGTGCGCAAGAGCCCGTTCGACTCCGGTGCTCGTCGCCATACCTCGTTCTCGGCGGTGTTCGTTTCCCCTGAGATCGACGACAGGGTCGAGATCGAGATCAACCCGGCCGACCTGCGCATCGATACCTACCGCTCCTCCGGCGCCGGTGGTCAGCACGTCAACACCACCGACTCGGCGGTGCGTATCACCCACGTGCCGACCAACACCGTGGTGGCCTGTCAGAACGAACGTTCCCAGCACGCCAACAAGGACACCGCCATGAAGATGCTGCGGGCCAAGTTGTACGAGTTGGAGATGATGAAGCGCAACGCCGCCTCGCAGGCTCTGGAAGACTCCAAGTCGGATATCGGCTGGGGCCACCAGATCCGCTCCTACGTGCTCGATGACTCGCGCATCAAAGACCTGCGGACCGGCGTCGAGCGTAGCGACTGCCAGAAGGTTCTCGACGGCGACCTCGATCAGTATCTCGAGGCCAGCCTGAAACAGGGCCTTTGATTCGCACCCGCCGGAGTGAGCGCGGCTCGCTCCGGCCAGTAACCCCTTTGATTTAGATGCCAGGCAGATAGACGACCATGAGCGACCAACAACTCGACGCTACCGAACTGCAACAGGAAGAAAACAAGCTGATCGCCCAGCGCAAGGAAAAGCTTGCCGCCGTGCGTGAAGCCAAGGCCATCGCCTTCCCCAACGACTTCCGCCGCGCCGACTACTTCGCGGACCTGCAGAAAAAGTACGAAACCGCGACCAAGGAAGAGCTGGAAGCCGCAGCCATCCCGGTCAAGGTCGCCGGTCGCATCATGCTCAACCGTGGTTCCTTCATCGTCCTGCAGGACAGCAGCGGCCGCCTGCAGGCCTACGTGAACCGCAAGACCCTGCCCGAAGAGACCCTGGCCGAGATCAAGACCTGGGACCTGGGCGACATCATCGGCGCCGAAGGCACCCTGGCGCGTTCCGGCAAGGGCGACCTGTACGTCGAGATGACCAGCGTGCGCCTGCTGACCAAGTCGCTGCGCCCGCTGCCGGACAAGCACCACGGCCTGACCGACACCGAGCAGCGCTACCGCCAGCGCTACGTCGACCTGATCGTCAACGAGGAAACCCGCCACACCTTCCGCGTGCGTTCCCAGGTGATCGCCCACATCCGCCGCTTCCTGTCCGAGCGCGGTTTCCTCGAAGTGGAAACCCCGATGCTGCAGACCATCCCTGGCGGCGCGGCGGCCAAGCCCTTCGAAACCCACCACAACGCGCTGGACATGGCCATGTTCCTGCGCATCGCCCCGGAGCTGTACCTCAAGCGCCTGGTGGTGGGTGGCTTCGAGAAGGTCTTCGAGATCAACCGCAACTTCCGTAACGAAGGCGTTTCGACCCGGCACAACCCCGAGTTCACCATGCTCGAGTTCTACCAGGCCTACGCCGACTACGAAGACAACATGGACCTGACCGAGGAACTGTTCCGCGAGCTGGCCCAGGCCGTGCTCGGCAGCACCGACGTGCCGTACGGCGACAAGGTCTTCCACTTCGGCGAGCCGTTCGCCCGCCTGTCGGTGTTCGACGCCATCCTCAAGTACAACCCGGAGATCACCGCGGCTGACCTTAAGGACGTCGAGAAGGCCCGCGCCATCGCCAAGAAGGCCGGCGCCAAGGTCCTCGGCCACGAAGGCCTGGGCAAGCTGCAGGTGATGATTTTCGAGGAACTGGTGGAGAGCAAGCTGGAACAGCCGCACTTCATCACCCAGTACCCGTTCGAAGTGTCCCCGCTGGCGCGCCGCAACGACAACGACCCGAGCGTCACCGACCGCTTCGAGCTGTTCATCGGTGGCCGCGAGATCGCCAACGCCTACTCCGAGCTGAACGACGCCGAAGACCAGGCCGAGCGCTTCATGCTGCAGGTGAAGGAGAAGGACGCCGGTGACGACGAGGCGATGCACTTCGACGCCGACTTCGTCAACGCCCTGGAATACGGCATGCCGCCCACCGCCGGCGAAGGCATCGGCATCGACCGCCTGGTCATGCTGCTGACCAACTCGCCGTCGATCCGCGACGTGATCCTGTTCCCGCACATGCGCCCGCAGGCGTAAGCGCCGGAACCCTGGAAAAGCCGCCTTCGGGCGGCTTTTTCATGCCCGCGAACCGGCTCTTCGCAGGAGCGGACGCCGTCCGCGATCGTCTCCGCCACCGGCATCGAACTTCTCGGCGGCCTCTCCAGCCGATTGATTCCCCGCGCAAAAGCCCGAACAATGCGCCATCGCCCGCGAGCGGAGGAAACACCGTGTCCCGAACGTCCCCCAGAGACAGCGCCGCACAGGCCGCCAGCGCGGTGGCCGAGAGTGTCCAGTACCAGGGGCGCAAGGCCGCCCGCCAGGGCAGCGAGCAGCGCCGCCAGGCGATTCTCGACGCGGCCATGCGCATCATCGTCCGCGACGGCGTGCGCGCCGTGCGCCATCGCGCGGTGGCGGCCGAGGCCGACGTGCCGCTGTCGGCCACCACCTACTACTTCAAGGACATCGAGGACCTCATCACCGACACCTTCGCGCTCTTCGTCGAACGCAGCGCCGAAGCCATGTCGGCGTTCTGGAGCAGCGTCGAGGACGACCTCCAGGCCATGGCCGCCAGCCTCTCCGGCAGCCCTGAGGCGCGCCGCGAGCTGGCCGAGCGCATCGTCGAGCTGGCCATCCACTACGTGCGCGTGCAGCTCATCGAGCGCCGCGAGCACCTGCTGGCCGAACAGGCGTTCCGCCAGGAAGCGCTGCTCAACCCCGGCCTGGAACAGCTGGCGCAGAGCCACAGGCGCATCCTCTCCCTGGGCGTGGTGCACTTCTTCGAGGTGCTCGGCTCGCAGCAGCCGGAGCAGGACGCCAAGGTGTTGACGGCCATCATCCTGCAGATGGAGTATCAGGGCCTGCTGGATGGCGTGGAACACCTGGACACCGTGGAAATGCGCGCCATCCTGACCCGCTACCTGTACCTGGTGCTGGGCCTCTGAGCCCGGCCCACCAGCCCCACCCGGCGTGCCGCCCGCGGCCCCTGAGGAGAGTTCGATGAAAGCCTGGCGCGCCCTGTTGCTGTTGAGCGTCGTATTGCTCGGCGGCTGCCTGGTGACCTTCAAGGAGCCGATCCCGGCGAAGGAGGCCGCGCCCCAGCAACTGCTCGGCCAGTGGTCGCGGATCGACGAGTACGGCGAGGAGCAGTTCCTCGAGATCAGCCGCACCGGCGAAGGCCTGTACCGCGCCTTCAGCTACTACGACGACAGCGGCAACACCGACAGCGCCGAAGACCTGGCCTTCACCGTGGCCCACCACGGCCAGCGCTGGTACCTTTCCGCCTCGCTGCCCAAGAGCCAGGGCGGCAACTATGTGCTGGCCGGCTTCGAGATCACCGACAAGGACGAGCTGGTGATCCACTCGCTGGACGTCGAACAGGTCCTCCAGGCCGTCGACAAGGGCGCGCTGCAGGGCCAGAAGGTCGACAGCGAGCAGGGCGCCGGCGCCCTGGTGGCCAGCCCCCTGGACAAGGTCTACGCCTACCTGGACGACCCCGCCAACGCCGAAGTCTTCAGCGAAGCGCTACGCTTCCAGCGAGTGACTCCGGGAGAACGCCCATGAATTCGCGGCGCAAGAAGGCATCGGTCAACGAATACCAGCAGATCATCCGTGGCCTGTCCGACCGCCTGGTGGAGGCGCAGACGCCGATCCGCGTGCTCGACGCCATCAAGTGGGACGACGGCATCCGCGAGGATTTCCTCAAGGGCCGCGGCAAGCACCTGCCCAAGGTCGACCGCAGCTACTACGACGGCCGCCCGCTGGCCTTCGACGGCAACGCCAAGAAGCAGGAGTTCCAGAACCTGGAGCGCGACATCACGCGCCAGCTCGGCCAGTTCAACCCGGTGGGGCAGATCATGCGGCGCATGTGCCGCGAGTACCGCATGGTCATCCGCATGCTCGAGGCGCGCGGCACCCAGGACTTCGGGCTGATCTCCCAGGAACTCTACGGCTCGGCCTCCGACGCCTTCCACGCCGGCGACCCGACCCTGGCCGACCTCGGCCTGATGCTCTCGGACTACCTGAACAACATCGCCGACCGTGGCGACCTCAAGGACGAACCCAAGACGCTGACCGCCAAGCAGGCCGTGGCCATGCTCCAGGAGCGCCTGAACAAGACCTTCGGCGAGGCCGAGGACACCATCCGCGTGTTCGAGTCCGACGGCATCGTCGCCGACGCCGCCGCCGGCGCCGACTACATCAAGGTGCGCGCCGACGCCATGTTCAACGAGCGCGACGTGCGCGCGCTGGAGGTCCACGAGGGCCTGGTGCACGTCGGCACCACGCTGAACGGGCAGAACCAGCCGATCTGCACCTTCCTGGCCAAGGGCCCGCCGTCGTCCACGGTGACCCAGGAGGGCCTGGCGATCCTCATGGAAGTGATCGCCTTCGCCTCCTACCCCACGCGCCTGCGCAAGCTGACCAACCGCACCCGCGCCATCCACATGGCGGAGGAGGGCGCGGACTTCCTCGAAGTGTTCAACTTCTACCGCGAGCAGGGCTACACCCAGGAAAGCAGCTACCAGAACGCCAGCCGGGTGTTCCGTGGTTCGACCCCGAACGGCCTGCCGTTCACCAAGGATTTGTCCTACCTGAAGGGCTTCATCCTCATCTACAACTACATCCAGCTCGCCGTACGTCGCGGCAAGCTCGAGCAGATTCCCCTGCTGTTCTGCGGCAAGGCCACCCTGGAGGACATGCGCACCCTGCGCCAACTGGTGGACGAGGGCCTGGTGGTACCGCCGAAGTACCTGCCGCCGCAGTTCCGCGACCTCAACGCGCTGTCGGCGTGGATGTGCTTCTCCAACTTCCTCAACCACCTGAGCCTGGATCGCATCGAGGCGGACTACGCCAATATCCTCTAGGAACAACCGTTTGCGTACGCACCGCAACCCGTCACTCCCGCGA
>NZ_JARJLT010000363.1 GCF_029335315.1 Pseudomonas citronellolis | reverse complement strand
GGTGGTGCTGGTGATGGCGCCCCTGCGCGAGGTCGCGGAGGCCTTGTGCGGCTGGATCGAGCGCTGGGGCGGGCGGGCCAGCCCGGCCAGCGCCGGCCTGCTGGCCACGGCCGGCCCCGGCAGCCTGTTGCTGGAGGTGCTCGCCGAGGACCCGCCGGCGAACCGTTCCTGGCCGGGCGCGCGGGTGCTGATGTGCGGCGAGGGGCACCTGCAGCCGGAGCGTCGCGGCGCCGACTGGGTGGTCGGCCTGCATTGCCTGGACGCCGTGCGCCGGGCCCTGGCACTGGCCCGAGGGGGCGACGAGGCGAGGCCGGGCGCGGTGATCGAGGCGCCGGCGCCGGCCCCCGCCGACCTGGCCGGCCTGCGGGTGCTGATGGTGGAAGACAACCCGATCAACCAACTGATCCTGCGTGACCAGCTGGAGGCCCTCGGTTGCTGCGTCAGCGTCGCCAGCGACGGCCGGCAGGCCCTGCAACGGTGGCTGGATGGACACTTCGAGGTGATCCTCACCGACCTCAACATGCCGCGCATGGACGGCTACCAGCTGGCCGCCGAGCTGCGTCGGCGCGGCTGCCGGCTGCCGATCATCGGCGCCACCGCCAACGCCATGCGCGAGGAGCGCGAGCATTGCCTGGCCGCCGGGATGAATGCCTGCCTGCTCAAACCGGTGGACCTGCAGACGCTGGCGTGCTGCCTGCGCGTGGCCAGGTCGCGGCCGTGAACGGGCGCGGTCGCGCATTCCCGACCCGATTCCGCGATCGTCGATTGACCGGGCTCAGCGCCGCGCGCCCGGCCCGACGCTACCCTGCCGGTGCCCTCGGATGGAGCGCGCGATTTCAGGAGGAACGGGCCCCGGCATGAACGACGATGGTTCGATTCGCAGGCTGCTGCGCAGCTCGCAACGCCTGAACCTCTGGCTGTGCTGGCTGCTGGTGCTGAGCCTGGCGCTGGTCGGTTTCAGCTACTGGGCGCTGCAGCGGCTGCTGGACGAGGAGCGGCGCAAGGTCGAATTCCATTTCGTGCGCCTGCTCGGCGACTTGCGCGAGCACGAGGATTTTCTCCGGCATGTCGACGGCCTGGGAGATGCCGGCGTGGAGCGGGACGAGGCGCCGCGCGCCGAGCGCGGGCTGCCGTTCAGCCTGATCGGCGCGGCCGGCGCCGCGTCGCCCGAGACCGCGCGGCGGATCGACCTGGGCTGGCGCCTGGCGCGCTTGTACACGCGCTTCTGGGGGCCTTCGGCGTACCCGCCGGCGCAGGTGCTGCTGCTCGACCCGCAGGGCGAGAAGGGTATCGCGGTACCGGCGGTGGACGGCCTGCTGGGCGACGTCGGGTTGCGCCAGGCGAGCCTGCCGGCGGCGCTCGCGCAGATCGCCGAACGCCTTCGCGAACGCCCGCCGCGCGGTGATCGGGTGCACTGGGCGCGCGCCGGTGGCTACCTGGGCGCGCGCCTGGCGCTGCTCGGCTACCGCGAAGTGGCGTTGCCGATGGCGCAGTGGGGCGCCGAGCGGCTGGTCGCGGTCAGCCTGCTCGACCCAAAGCGGATCGACGACTACCAGCAGACCCTCGGCCGCCCCTTGTTCGACCGCCTGACGCTGCTGGGGCCCGATGGCCGGCGCCTGCTGGGGCCGCCGGCGAGCGCCGTCGGCGCCGGGCTCAGCCTCGGCCCGGGGGGCTTGCGGGTGCGCCTGCGCAGTGCGGCGGAGCGGGGCTGGGTGGCGGTCTACGACATCGGCTACCCGCTGGTCCTGCGCGACCTGCAATGGTTGCCGCTGCTGCTGCCGACGGCGTTGCTCGGCGGGCTGGCCGGGGCCTGGCTGGGCCGCCGCCGCTACGCCCGGCGGGTGGTGGCGCCGGCACGCCGGGCGCACCTGCGGGTGATCGAGAGCGACGCCTTCAGCCGCACCCTGTTCCAGGTCGCGCCGGTGGCCATGTGCGTGCTCGCCGGCGGCGGCCGGCGGGTGATCCTGCACAATCGGCTGGCGACCCGCTGGCTGGGTGTCGAGGCGCAAATCGTCGAGCTGCTGGGGGGCTGGCGGTTGTTCGACGGCGGGCCGCCCGGGGAAATCTGCACCGAGGTCGGTGGCCGCTACCTGCAGGCGGCTTTCGCGTCGACCCGCTATTGCGGCGAGGAAGGGCTGCTCTGCGTGTTCAAGGATGTCAGCGCGCACCGCGAGGCCCAGCAGGCGCTGCTGGCGGCCAAGCGCGCGGCGGATTCGGCGAGCGCGGCGAAGACGCTGTTCCTGGCCAGCATGAGCCACGAGATCCGCACCCCGCTGTACGCCGTGCTCGGCACCCTGGAACTGCTCGGCCTGGCGCAGCTGGGCGAACAGCAGCGCGATTACCTGCGCACCGCCCAGGGCGCCGCCGGCACCTTGCTCCAGCTGATCAGCGACATCCTCGACGTGTCGCGCATCGAGGCCGGACAACTGGCGCTGGCGCCGGTGGATTTCGACCCGCTGGCGCTGGCCGGGGAGGCCATGCGTGGCTTCGCCGGCGCCGCCGCGGCCCGCCACCTGCAGTTCTACGCCTGTCTCGACGCCGAGCTGCCGCGCAGCCTGCACGGCGACCCCCTGCGCCTGCGCCAGGTACTCGACAACCTGTTGAGCAACGCCCTCAAGTTCACCGACAGCGGGCGCGTGGCGTTGCGCCTGACGGTGCTGGAACGGCGCCCCGGCCGGGTACGCCTGCAGTGGCAGGTGAGCGATACCGGCATCGGTATCGCCGAGGCTGACCAGGCGCACCTGTTCGAGGCCTTCTACCAGGTCGAGGGCGAGCGCCACCGGGGCGCCGGCACCGGCCTCGGCCTGTCCATCTGCCGGCGCCTGGCGCAACTGATGGGGGGCGAATTGCAGTTGGTCAGCGCGCCGGGGCTGGGCAGCAGTTTCAGCCTGGTCGTCGAACTGCCGACCGGCGCTACCGACGCCGCTCCGGAGGTCTGCCTGCCGGGGCGTCCGGTGTACCTGCGCTGCCCGGTGGCGGAGCTGGCGCAGAACCTGGAGGCCTGGCTGCGGGCCTGGGGTGTGCTGGCCCTGAACGGCGAGCCTGCGGCGGGCGGCGAGCCCGGCGCGGTGCTGCTGGAGGTGCTGGCCGAGCCGCTGCCGGCCTCGGCCTGGAGCGGCGCGCGGGTCCGCGTCGAGGCCGGCGCCGGGGGGCCGCCGGTCCGCGCCGACGATGGCGCCTGGCAGGCCAGCCTGTTCGACCCGGACGGGCTGGCCCACGCCCTGGCCCTGGCGCAGGGCGGCGCGGTGCGCATGCCGGCGGCGCCGGCCGAGGCTGCGTTGACGGGCCTCGGCCTGCACGTGCTGGTGGCCGAGGACAACCCGCTGAACCGCGCGCTGCTGCGCGAACAACTGGAGGAGCTGGGCTGCCGGGTGAGCCTGGCGGCCGATGGCGCCGAGGCCTTGCGGCAGTTCGAGGTCGGCAGCTTCGATGTCCTGCTCACCGACCTCAACATGCCGCGCCTCGACGGCTGCGCGCTGAGCCGCGAGCTGCGCCGGCGCGGCGTTGGCCTGCCGATCCTCGGCGTGACCGCCAGCGCCATGCGCGAGGATGGCGAGCGCTGCCGGGCGGCGGGGATGGACGGCTGGCTGGTCAAGCCACTGGACCTGCGAAGCCTGCACGACGCCCTGCGCAGCCTGCGCCGTGACCACGGGGCCGCGCCGGCGCCGCCGGCTACGGGCGGGTTGGAGGTTCCGGCGCGCTTGCGCGGACTGTTCCGCCGCACCCTGGGGCATGACTTGCGGCGCGCCGCGGACGCCGTGCGACGCGCCGACGCGGAAGCGCTCGGGCAGGCGCTGCATCGCCTGGCCGGCGCCCTGGCGGTGGTCCAGGGACACGCCCTGGCGCGCGCCTGCCGGGGGTTGGAGGTTGGCCTGGGAGAGGGGCGGGTCGAGCCGCGGGACGCGCGCGTGCCGCGCCTGCTGAGGCGCATCGCCGCAGCCTTGCGTGCGGTGTGAAGGGTAATCTGCGAGCGAGGCCCGTAGCGAACGGGCGACAGGAGCCAGCGGTGTCGATGGAGAAAGCCAGGGTGGTGGTCGCCGACGACCACGCGATCGTGCGCATGGGCGTGCGCGAAGTGGTCGAGGCCGATCCGCGCTTCGCCGTGGTCGGGGTGGCGTCCAGTTCCAGTGAACTGGTGCGGTTGTGCGCCGGGCTCGCCCCGGACATCGTCATCGCCGACTACAACATGCCCGGCGACGCCAGCTACGGTGACGGCCTGAAGTTGATGGGCTATCTGCTGCGGCACTTCCCGCGCAGCCGCCTGCTGATCTACACCATGCTCAGCAACCAGCTCCTGCTCTCCAGCCTGTACGACCTCGGCGTGGCCGGCGTGGTGCTCAAGAGCGGCGACCTGGGCGAGATCCGCACGGCCCTGAACGCCATCCTGCGCGGGCGGGTGTATCGCTGCCAGCACATGCGCTCCGGGCACAGCGTGGTGGATGCCGGCGACGATATCGAGGGGCGCATCGCCAGCCTGTCGACGCGCGAGTTCGAAGTGCTGCGCTACTTCGTTTCCGGCCTCAGCGTGCGGGACATCGCGCAACTGCTCGACCGCAGCGTGAAGACCGTCAGCGCGCAGAAGGTGGCCGCCATGCGCAAGCTCGACGTGGACAACGACCCGTCGCTGCTGACCTTCTGCATCAAGGCCGAACTCTTTCCCTGAAAGCGTCCCCTGAATACGTCATTGGCTGAATTTTGCGTGGGAAATTCCTTTAGGACTCGTCTGATTCGATGGGTGCGCTCGCGGCCCTAGAGTGTGCATGTCGAGGCTGCGGGCTGCCCTTCGAACCGGGCGCCGCGGCGAGGCGTCCTGGGCATGGCAGGGGCGCCACGGGCCCGCGCCCCTGCGACGCCAGCCTGCGCAACCGCAACGAATGGAGTTCGATCATGCACAACAAACTGCTCGCCGCAGCGCTCCTCCTCGCCGGCGCCAGCCTGGCGGCGGGGCCTTTCCAGGCCGCCCAGGCCGCCCAGCGAGGCCAGATCAACATCACCGGCAAGGTGATCGACACCACCTGCACCGTGGACACCGGCTCGACCTCGGTGAACGTGCCGCTGTCGCCGATCGACAAGTCGCTGCTGGCCGACCCGGGTAGCTACAGCGGTATCAACACGCCGTTCCAGGTCAAGGTCACCGGCTGTTTCGCCGGCAACCCCGCGACCAGCGCCGGGGTGGTTTCCATGGCGTTCATCGCCGACGCCAACGTCGACATGAACGGCAACCTGAACAACAGCGGCAGCGCCGGCAACGTCGCGGTGCAGCTGCTGGACAAGGCGCAGCAGCCGATCAACATCCGCACCGACAGCTACGCCGCGCAGATCGCCCGTGGCGAGGCGGTCACCGCCAGCGGCGAAGTCAACCTGAAGTACTTCGCGCGCTACTTCTCCGCGCTCGGCGGCGCCAGCGCCGGCGACGTGGTCGCGCAGGCGA
>NZ_JARJLT010000362.1 GCF_029335315.1 Pseudomonas citronellolis | reverse complement strand
CGGCCGTGGGCGACGGCCGCGATCTTCACTTGACCAGCCATTCGTTCCACCGTGCCGCGATGGCCGGGCCGTTCTTGGCCCAGTACGCGTAGTCGAGGGTGATCTGATCCTTAGCGTAGGCGGTCGGCAGATTGGGGGCGAGATCGCCCTTGAGCTGGCCGACGCTGTCGAGGTTCACCGGGGCGTAGGCGGTGAGGTTGGCGAACTCGGCCTGGCCCTTGGCGCTGGACGCCTGGGCCAGGAACTTCATGGCCGCGTCCTTGTTCTTCGAGCCCTTGGGGATGACCAGGAAATCGGCCATGACCAGGTTCTGCTTCCAGCTCACGCCGACCGGCGCGCCGTCCTGCTGCAGGGCGTAGACGCGGCCGTTCCAGAACTGCCCGAGGGTCGCCTCGCCCGAGGCCAACAGTTGCTGGGACTGGGCGCCGCCGCCCCACCAGACGATGTCCTTCTTGATGCTGTCGAGCTTCTTGAAGGCGCGGTCCAGGTCCAGCGGGTAGAGCTTGTCGGCGGGCACGCCGTCGGCCAGCAGGGCCAGCTCCAGCACGCCGGGGCTCGGCCACTTGTACAGCGCGCGCTTGCCCGGGTAGGTCTTGGTGTCGAACAGCGCGGTCCAGTCCTGCGGGGCGTTGCCGCCGACCTTGCCCTGGTTGTAGCCGAGCACGAAGGAGAAATAGAAGGAGCCGACGCCGTGGTCGGAGATGAAGCGCGGGTCGATGCGGTCGCGCTTGACGGTGTTGAAGTCCAGCGGTTCGAGCAGGCCTTCGCTGGCGGCGCGCAGGGCGAAGTCCGCCTCCACGTCCACCACGTCCCACTGCACGTTGCCGCTTTCGACCATGGCTTTGAGCTTGCCGTAGTCGGTGGGGCCGTCCTGTACCACGCGGATGCCGCTGGCCTGGCTGAAGGGCTCGGCCCAGGCCTGTTTCTGGGCGTCCTGGGTGGTGCCGCCCCAGCTCACGAAGCTGATGGCGTCGGCGGCGCTGGCGGCGGTACCGGCCAGGCCCAGGAGAGCGGCGAGGGTCGCCGCGACTGCGCATTTCTTGAACACCATGTACATGCCCTCGTTGTTGTGTTTGTGCGCGGGCAGGCGCTGTGTGCCTGCCCATCAGGAGCAGTGGCCATCTGGGCCTGTCAGGGTCGGCCTTGTCCGGAGCGTTGTTCAGGCTGTCCCGTGTTCGGGGGCGCCGAGACAATCGTCGGCCTACGGAATGTCATATTATGGTATTCCAAACTTTGTGCAAGCCTTCTCCCCTGCGCAAGCCGCGTGGTGCGGCGCCTGGCGCCCTCCATGGCGCCCTTGGCGAGCCTCTGTGGGGACGCCAATTGGCTGATTTTTCTGAGGTTTATCCACACGTCCGACGGGCCTGGAGCTGGCCCGGGGCCAGCGTCGTCGGACCGATGGTCAGGCCGGGTTGGCCGGGGTCCAGTCGTCGAAGGGCACGCTTTCCACCACCTCCAGGCCGTAGCCGGTGAGCCCGGCGTACTTCAGCGGCGGCCCGAGGTGGCGCAGCTTGCCGACGCCGAGGTCCTGGAGGATCTGCGCGCCGGTGCCGACCTCCGAGTAGATGCGCGACTGCGAGCGGGCGAACGGCCGGCTCGGCTGGGTCAGCTGCGGCACGCGCTCCAGCAGGGCCTGGGACGACTCGTGGTTGGCCAGCACCACCACCACGCCGCGGCCTTCCTCGGCGACCCGTTGCAGCGCCGCCCACAGCGTCCAGTTCTTCGGCCCGGCGTATTCGGCGCCGACCAGGTCGCGCAGCGGGTCGATCACGTGCACGCGCACCAGGGTCGGCTCGGCGGGGTCGATGTCGCCCATCACCATGGCCATGTGCACGCCGCCTTCGATGCGGTCTTCGAAGTTCACCAGGCGGAAGGTGCCGTGCACCGTCGGCAGCTCGCGCTCGCCGATGCGCTGCACGGTGTGCTCGTTGCTCAGGCGGTAGTGGATGAGGTCGGCGATGGTGCCGATCTTGATCCCGTGCAGCGCGGCGAAGGTTTCCAGCTCGGGGCGGCGGGCCATGCTGCCGTCGTCGTTCATCACTTCGACTATCACCGCCGCCGGGGTCAGCCCGGCCAGGCGCGCCAGGTCGCAGCCGGCCTCGGTGTGCCCGGCGCGGGTGAGCACGCCGCCTTCGCGGGCGCGCAGCGGGAAGATGTGCCCGGGCTGGACGATGTCCTCGGCGCTGGCGCCCGGCGCCACCGCGGCCTGCACGGTGCGCGCGCGGTCGGCGGCGGAGATGCCGGTGGTCACCCCGCTGGCCGCCTCGATGGAGACGGTGAAGGCGGTGGAGTAGGCGCTGCCGTTGTTCGGCACCATCTGTTCGAGGCCCAGGCGCAGGCAGTGCTCCTCGGTCAGGGTCAGGCAGATCAGCCCGCGCGCCTCGCGGGCCATGAAATTGATGGTCTCGGGCGTGCAGAACTCGGCGGCCAGCAGCAGGTCGCCCTCGTTCTCGCGGTCCTCGTCGTCCACCAGCAGCACCATGCGGCCCTGGCGGAAGTCCTCGATGATTTCTTCGGTGGTGTTGAACGGCATGGCCGGCTCCGGGGTGTGGCGGGAGTGGAATTTTGGTATACCATCATACACAAAATAGCCATCGAACGAGGTTGCCATGAAGGCCTACTGGATCGCCCACGTGGACGTCACCGACCCTGATCAGTACAGCCAATACACCCGTCGCGCGCCAGCCGCCTTCGCCCTCTACGGCGGCCGCATCCTCGCCCGCGGCGGCCGCGCCGAGGCCCTGGAAGGCCGCCCCACGCCGCAGCGCAGCGTGGTCATCGAGTTCGCTTCCTACGAGCAGGCGCTGGCCTGCTACCGCTCGCCGGAATACCAGGAAGCCTGGGCCCAGCGCCAGGGCGCGGCGAAGGCCGAGGTAATCATCGTCGAGGGCGTGGAGGGCTGAGGCTGGGGGTTTCGTAGGAGCGAGGGGGACGCCTAGTTCTTGCTCGCGAGCGGTGCCCCCGGCGATCACGGCATTTCCGGTTGGCTCCGCCTCCTCTCCCTAACCCTCTCCCTTCAGGGAGAGGGCCGGTGACAGGGGACAAGATCACCCTCAAACACCAGTGCTGCCGGGAAATGCCGTTCGCGAGCAAGCTCGCTCCTACAAAAGAGGAAGCGACGCAGGAAGCTCAGCGGATGAAGTGGATCTTCCCGGTATCGTCATTGCCCATGTAGATGCCGTACACCCCGGCCTGGCGTTCCTCTATGTAGCGTTCGAGGATCTGGCGGATCGCCGGGTAGTAGATCTGCTCCCAGGGAATGTCCTGGGGCGCGAAGAAGCGCCGGTCCAGGGTCTCGGTGCCGAAGGTGTCGGCGATCTCCAGCACCTGGGCGCGGAAGATGATGTACACCTCGCTGATCTTCGGCACGCTGAAGATCGAGTAGGGCGAGAGGATTTCCGCGCGCACGCCGCTTTCTTCCCAGACCTCGCGCAGGGCTGCCTGCTCGGTGGTCTCGCCGCTTTCCATGAAGCCGGCCGGCAAGGTCCAGGTGCCAGGGCGCGGCGGGATGGCGCGCTGGCACAGCAGGTAGCAGCCGTCGCGCTCGATGATGCAGCCGGCGATGACCTTGGGGTTCTCGTAGTGGATATGGCCGCAGCCGCCGCACATCAGGCGCTCGTGGGTGTCGCCGGGCGGCTGCCGGCGTTCCATCCGGTCGCCGCCGCACTGCGGGCAGAAGCGCGGGGCGGGCATGGCGTCAGCGACCTATGCGCGGCTCTTTGAGCACGATGGGGGTGGCGATATCGCGGACCTTGCCGTCTTCCTGCTTCGACTTCAGGTACTCCAGCGCCACCTTGGCCGCCGCGCGGACGTGGTCCACCGAGGCCTGGTGCGCGGCCGCCGGGTCGCCGCTCTTGATCGCCGCGACGATCTTCTCCATCTCCTGGTTGCTCGCCCCGCGGCGGTTGACCTGGGACACGGAGGTGGCGCGCAGGTAGCTGATGCGCGCCTGCAACTGGCGCAGCTGGGTGGCGGCGATGCGGTTGCCCGAGCCTTCCAGCAGCACGTCGTAGAAACCCTGCACCGAATCCAGCACCTGCTGCAGGTCGCCGGTCTCCAGGGCCTCGCGGTTCTCGTCGAGGGCGCGTTCCAGGGCGCGGATGTCCTTGGCCTTGGCGTTCAGGGTGAACAGCTGGACGATCATGCCTTCGAGCACGCAGCGCAGCTCGTAGATGTCGCAGGCGTCCTCCAGGGTGATGATCGCCACGCGCGGGCCCTTGGCGTCGGCGAACTCCACCAGGCCCTCGGACTCCAGGTGGCGCAGGGCCTCGCGCACCGAGGTGCGGCTGACCCCGAGGCGATCGCAGAGGTCGCGCTCGACCAGGCGGTCGCCCGGCAGCAGCTGGAAGTTGAGGATGGCGCCGCGCAGCTTGTCCAGCACAATCTCGCGCAGGGTCACGGGGTTGCGGTTGACCTTGAAGCTATCGTCGAGGGGCAAGCGTTTCATGTGGTCCGCTCTGGTTATGGCTGTCCGTAGGATGAAGCGAAGCGGCCGGCTTGTCCGCTCTCTAGCCCTGGGCCTGAGCTTCGGCGTCGGCCTCGGCGAAGGCTTCGCGGGCCAGGCGGAAGCTGTCGACCGCCGCCGGAACGCCGCAGTAGATGCCGACCTGGAGCAGGATTTCGCGGATCTGCTCGCGGCTCAGTCCGTTGCGCAGGGCGCCGCGGACGTGCAGCTTCAGTTCGTGCGGCCGGTTCAGGGCCGAAATCATCGCCAAGTTTATCATGCTGCGTTCTTTCAGCGACAAACCCTCGCGGCCCCAGACGTGGCCCCAGCAGTACTCGGTGACCAGCTCCTGCAGCGGCCTGGAAAAGTCGTCGGCGGCGGCCAGCGACTTGTTCACGTAGGCCTCGCCCAGCACCTGGGTGCGGATCGCCAGACCCTTTTCGTATTTCTCGTTGCTCATCGGATTCTCCTGCGTTTCTCGTAGGAGCGAGCTTGCTCGCGAAGGCTTGGCGCATCGCCGCTTCGCGAGCAGGCCCGTTCCTGCGCGGAGCGGACGCTCAGCCCAGCTGCGGCAGGGCGCCGAGCTTGCCGCGGTGGTAGACCATGGGCACCACTTCCTGCTCGGGGATGATCAGGTTCTGCACCGCGCCGACGATGATCGCGTGGTCGCCGCCGTCGTATTCGCGCCACAGCTCGCATTCGATGATCGCCGTGGCCTTGGCCAGCAGCGGGTTGCCCAGCTCGCTCAGGCGCCAGTCGATGCCCTTGGCCTTGTCCTTGCCCTTGCCGGCGAACGCGTAGGCCTCGGCCTGCTGGTCGGCGCACAGCAGGTGGATGGCGAAGCGCTTGCTGTCGCGCAGGATCGGGTAGGTGTCGGAGGCGTAGTTCGGGCAGAACAGCACCAGCGCCGGGTCGATCGACAGCGCGCTGAAGGCGCTGGCGGTGATGCCGACGATCCCGCCCTCGGCGTCCAGGGTGGTGACCACGGTCACCCCCGAGGGGAACGAGCCCATGACTTCCTTGTAGATTCCAGGTTCGATCATGGTCGTCTCCTCAACGCATCACGAAGGGATCGGGCATGGGTTCCTGCGAGAGGTTGATCCACACCGTCTTCAGTTCGGTGTAGGCCAGCACCGAGTCGATGCCGCTCTCGCGGCCGTAGCCGCTCTGGTGGAAGCCGCCGATCGGGGCCATGGCCGAGACCGCGCGGTAAGTGTTGACCCAGATGATTCCCGAGCGCACGTCGCGCGCCAGGCGGTGGGCGCGGCCGAGGTCGCGGGTCCAGATGCCGGCGGCCAGGCCGTACTGCGAGTCGTTGGCCAGGGCCAGCGCCTCGGCCTCGTCGTCGAAGGGGATGACCGAGGCCACCGGGCCGAACACTTCCTCCTGCATGATGCGCATGGAGTGGCTGTCGCAGGCGAACAGGGTCGGCTCGTAGAACCAGCCCTCGCCCTTGCCCTCGGGGCGCTTGCCGCCCATCAGCAGGCGCGCGCCCTCGGCCTTGGCCGCGGCCACCAGGCCTTCGACCACCGCCAGTTGCTGCGCGGTGGCCATGGGGCCCATCTCGCTGGCGTCGTCCTGCGGGTTGCCGATGCGGATGCGCCGGGCGCGCTCGATCAGGCGCTCGACGAATTGGTCGTAGATCTCGCGCTGCACCAGCAGGCGCGAACCGGCCACGCAGCTCTGCCCGGTGGCGGCGTAGATGCCGGCGACCACGCCGTTGATGGCGCTGTCCAGGTCGGCGTCGGCGAAGATGATGTTCGGCGACTTGCCGCCCAGCTCCAGCGACAGCTTGGCGAAGTTCTCCGCGCTGCTGCGCACCACGTGGCGCGCGGTGGCGGCGCCGCCGGTGAAGGCGATCTTGCGTACCAGCGGGTGGCGGGTCAGCGCCGCGCCGGTGCTCGGGCCGAAGCCGGTGACCACGTTGACCACGCCCGCCGGGATGCCGGCCTCCAGCGCCAGGCGCGCCAGTTCGAGGATGGTCGCCGAGGCGTGTTCGGACGGCTTGAGGACGATGGTGTTGCCGGCGGCCAGGGCCGGCGCCAGCTTGATCGCGGTGAGGTACAGCGGGCTGTTCCAGGGGATGATCCCGGCCACCACGCCCAGCGGCTCGTGCACGGTGTAGGCGAACAGGTCCGGCTTGTCGAGCGGCAGGGTGCCGCCCTCGAGCTTGTCGGCCAGCCCCGCGGTGTAGTGGAAGAATTCCGGCAGGTAACCGACCTGGCCGCGGGTCTCGCGGATCAGCTTGCCGTTGTCGCGGCTTTCCAGCTGGGCCAGGTGTTCCTTGTTCTCGGCGATCAGGTCGCCCAGGCGGCGCAGCAGCTTGCCGCGGGCGGTGGCGCTGAGCTTGCGCCAGGCCGGATTCTCGAAGGCCTTCTGCGCGGCCTGGACGGCGCGCTCGACGTCTTCCTCGGCGGCGTCGGGCAGCAGCGCCCAGGGTCGCGCGCTGGCCGGGTCGAGGCTTTCGAAGGTGTTGCCGGAAAGCGCGTCGACCCACTGGCCGTCGATGCACATCTGGAAGCGGGCGAGTGTCATGCGACTATCCCCTTGATCGGGTTCGGTAGGCTCAGGGCCTGGTGCAGGAAGTCCAGCAGTACCTGGTTGACCAGGCGCGGCGACTCCACCGGCATCATGTGGCGCTGCTCGTCGAGCACCGCGACCTGCGCGCCGGGAATGCGCGCGGCCAGGCGCCGGGCCATCTCCGGGGTCGAGCCGAGGTCCAGTTCGCCGGTGGCGACCAGGGTCGGCACGCGGATGCCGCCCAGGTCCTCCGCACGATACATGTCCTGGGTGGCGAAGAGTTCGTAGGTGGTCAGGTAGCCCTGCGGATCGTTGCTCGCCAGGGTCTGGCGGATGGCCGCGATCTGCGCCGGGTTGGCCGCCTGGTATTCGCGGCTGAACCAGCGCGACAGGGCCGCCTCGGCGTTGGCGTCGGGGCCGTGCTCGGCGGCCTGGCGGGTCCGCTCGATGACCCCGGCGCGCTGCTCGGCGCTGCGGTCGAACACGCTGTTGAGGATCACCAGGCTCTGCAGGCACTGCGGGTGGTGCAGGGCGAAGGCGCGGGCGACCAGGCCGCCCATCGAGAAGCCGATGACCGTCGCCTGGGGCACCTGCAGGTGCTCCAGCAGCTCGCGCAGCTGCGCGGCGTAGCCGACCAGCCCGGTGCCCGCTTCGGGGCGCGGGCTGGCGCCGTGGCCGAGCATGTCGTAGGTGATGACCTGGTACTGCGCGGCCAGGCCGACGACCTGCCCGCCCCACATGTCCTGGTTCAGGCCCACGCCGTGGATCAGCACCACGGGCTGGCCTTGGCCGGTCACCCGATAGCTGGTGCCGGCCGGTGTACGTTCAGCGGTGAGCCGAATCATGGAGCGCTCCTGCCTTGGCCGTGGATCACTGGGCCTGCTCGGCGGCCAGTTCTTCCAGGTCGATGTAGCGGTTGCCGATGCGCGGGTGCAGGCGGCCACCGTCGGCGGCGCCCAGGACCACGATGATCTCGTCGGCGCGCGGCGCGTCCTCGATCTGCATCTCCAGGGTGATGTAGTGCGAGCGCAGGCCTTCGTCGTCCTTGTGCATCATCGGGATCTGGATCGAGGTGCCGGGGCCGCCGCGCTTGTTGGTGAAGCTCAGGTAGCTCTTGGCGTTCACCGCCTTGCGGTAGTGGTTGCCGAAACGCAGGGTGTGGATCACCGCCGAGGCGTGCTCGATCTCGCCGTCGGCGCCGACCACCGCGGCCTTGCCGTAGGCCTCGATCCTGTCGGCGCCGCCGATCAGGGCGGTCAGGCGCTCGACCATCAGGGCGCCGAGGTCGGAGCAGTTGGCCTTGATCTCCGGCTTGAGGTCTTCGACGAAGCCGCGACCCAGCCACGGGTTCTTCATCACCACGGCCAGGCCGACCATGGACACGGGCTTGTCGGTGGCCTTGCCGCCTTCGATGAAGGTCTCTTCGACGTAGCTGACGATCTTGCGGATTTCGAAGCTCATGGGGCACTCCTGTGTGGGGTAACTGATGATTTGGTCTGATGGTATACCATAATATTGGAAGTGCAAGAGGCAGGGGGTGGCGGCGGGCCGGGGATGGCGA
>NZ_JARJLT010000361.1 GCF_029335315.1 Pseudomonas citronellolis | reverse complement strand
CCACTGCGCGACATGCGCTTCCTGCTCAACGAGGTGTTCGACGCCCCCGCCCTCTGGCGCCGCCTGCCGGCCCTGGCCGAGCGGGTCGACGCCGACACCGCCGAGGCCATCCTCGAAGAGGCGGCGAAGATCACCGGCGGCCTGCTCGCTCCGCTCAACCGCAGCGGCGACGAGGAAGGCGCGCAATGGCGCGACGGAGCGGTGAGCACCCCGGCCGGCTTCCGCGAGGCCTACGCCACCTACGCCGAGGGCGGCTGGGTCGGCCTGGCCGGCAACCCGGAGTACGGCGGCACCGGCATGCCGAAGATGCTCTCGGTGCAGTTCGAAGAGATGGCCTACGCCGCCAACGCCAGCTTCGCGCTCTACTCCACCCTTTCCGCCGGCGCCTGCCT
The DNA here is from genome assembly GCF_029335315.1 of Pseudomonas citronellolis. Classification (GTDB taxonomy): domain Bacteria; phylum Pseudomonadota; class Gammaproteobacteria; order Pseudomonadales; family Pseudomonadaceae; genus Pseudomonas; species Pseudomonas citronellolis_A. The sequence continues at coordinate 15,075 of NZ_JARJLT010000361.1, read as the reverse complement.
GGCGCTGGACGCCCACGCCAGCGAGGCGCTCAAGCGCCAGTACCTGCCGGCCATGTACGAAGGCCGCTGGGCCGGCTCCATGTGCCTGACCGAACCCCACGCCGGCACCGACCTGGGGCTGATCCGCACCCGCGCCGAACCCAACGCCGACGGCAGCTACGCCATCAGCGGCAGCAAGATCTTCATCACCGGCGGCGAACAGGACCTGACCGAGAACATCATCCACCTGGTGCTGGCCAAGCTGCCCGACGCCCCGGCCGGCTCGCGCGGCATCTCGCTGTTCCTGGTGCCCAAGGTGCTGGTCGACGCGCAGGGCGCGCTCGGCGCGCGCAACGCCGTGAGCTGCGGCTCCATCGAACACAAGATGGGCATCAAGGCCTCGGCCACCTGCGTGATGAACTTCGACGGCGCCACCGGCTGGCTGGTGGGCGAACCGAACAAGGGCCTGGCGGCGATGTTCACCATGATGAACTACGAGCGCCTGTCCATCGGCATCCAGGGCATCGGCTGCGCCGAGATGTCCTACCAGGCGGCACGCGCCTACGCCGGCGAGCGCCTGCAGAGCCGCGCGCCAAGCGGCCCGCAGCACAAGGACAAGGCCGCCGACCCGATCATCGTGCATCCCGACGTGCGCCGCATGCTGCTGACCATGAAGGCCCTGACCGAGGGCGGCCGCGCCTTCGCCACCTACCTCGGGCAGCAGCTGGACATCGCCAAGTACGGCGACGACGCCGAGGAACGCGCCCGCGCCGAAGGCCTGGTGGCGCTGCTCACGCCGGTGGCCAAGGCGTTCTTCACCGACACCGGGCTGGAGAGCTGCGTGCACGGCCAGCAGGTGTTCGGCGGCCACGGCTACATCCGCGAATGGGGCCAGGAGCAGCTGGTGCGCGACGTGCGCATCGCGCAGATCTACGAAGGCACCAACGGTATCCAGGCGCTGGACCTGGTCGGGCGCAAGGTGCTGGCCAACGGCGGCGCGCTGCTGGCGCTGTTCGCCGGGGAAATCCGCGGCTTCGCCGACGCCGCGCCGGACGACGAGTTCAGCGCCCCGCTGCTGGGCGCCGTGGAGCAACTGGAAGCGCTGACCCGACAACTGCAGGAAAGCGCTAAGACGGACCCGCGCGCGCCCGGCGCGGCGGCGGTCGACTACCTGCACCTGTTCGGCTACACCGCCTACGCCTACATGTGGGCGCGCATGGCCCGCGCCGCCGCGCCCCAGGCCGACGACTTCCAGCGCGCCAAGCTGGCCACCGCGCGCTTCTACTACGCCCGCCTGCTGCCGCGCGCCCAGTCCCTGGCCAGCGCGGTGCGCGCCGGCAGCGAAAGCCTCTATGGCCTGGAGGCCGAGCAGTTCTGAACCCCTGTTGAGCGTGTTGCGCGGCCAGCCCTTCGGGGCGCGCCGCGCTTTTTTATTGTGTAGGAGCGAGCTTGCTCGCGAACGGTGTTCTGTCGGTGGGTCGGTGCGTGTACTGAAGAACGCCCTCTCCCTAACCCTCTCCCTGAAGGGAGAGGGGACTGTTCGGAGTGCTCGGGTATTTTGGCGTTAGCCGGCTAGCACGAAGTTGCCGACTGACGCCAAATCCATTCTCGGCACGGACAAGCCCCCTCTCCCTTCAGGGAGAGGGCTGGGGAGAGGGAACGGGGTTCATCTCAAGCACAGCTGCTGCCGGCGGGCCCCGTTCGCGAGCAAGCTCGCTCCTACAAGAGCTGCCCCGGCGTAGAATGGTGTTTTCAGCGAAGCACCGACGCCCGCCATGCCCCTCGACGACCAGACCCTGCGCGACATCTCCCGTCTCACCCTGCAGCACTACCAGGCCACCGCCGAGGGCTTCCGCGAGGGCACCCGCGACCACGACGTCAGCCAGAACATCGCCGCGCTGCTGCGGCACATCCAGGCCGAGCCGCCCTTCGCGCTGCTCGACTTCGGTTGCGGGCCGGGCCGCGATCTCTGTGTGTTCAAGGGCATGGGCCACGCGCCGGTGGGCCTGGACGGCTGCCCGGAGTTCGTCGACATGGCCCGTGACGCCAGCGGCTGCGAGGTGTGGCTGCAGGACTTCCTCGCGCTGGACCTGCCCGAGGCGCGCTTCGACGGCATCTACGCCAACGCCAGCCTGTTCCATGTGCCGCGCCAGGAGCTGCCGCGCGTGCTGGCCCAACTGCGCGCCGCACTCAGGCCCGGCGGCGTGCTGTTCGCCTCGAACCCGCGCGGGGACAATGCCGAGGGCTGGAACGGCCCGCGCTACGGCTCCTACCACGACTGGGAGAACTGGAAGCAGCTGCTCGAAGCGGCGCGCTTCGAGCAGCTGGAGCACTACTACCGGCCCGCCGGGCTGCCGCGCGAGCAGCAGCCCTGGCTGGCCAGCGTGTGGCGCCGGGTCGGCTAGTTGCTCTTGGCGGCCCAGGCGTTGAAGCGCAGTTCCAGCTCTTCGCCGTGGTCCACCCAGAAGGCGAAGTTCACCGGTACCGCCTGCTCCAGGTTGGCCGGAGCGGTGTTCAGGCGCTCCACCAGGGCCGGGTCGAGCAGCGCGGTGGTCTTGGTGTTGACCGAGCCGTAGCCCAGCTTCACCGTGTGGATCTTCTGCTGCTCGGGGCGCAGCGAGAAGGCGATGAAGTCTTCGGCTTCCTTCTTCTTCGGGCTGCCCTTGGGAATGGCCCAGGAGTCGATGGCGTACAGGCTGCCGTTCCACACCACCTTCATCGGCGCGCCTTCCTGCTGCGCGGCGAACACCCGGCCGTTGTAGGCGGTGCTCATCACCACGTCGCCGCTGGCGAGGAACTGCATGGGCTGGGCGCCCGAGTCCCACCACTGGATCGACGACTTGATCTGGTCGAGCTTACGGAACGCGCGGTCGACGCCCTCGGGGGTGGCCAGCACCTTGTACAGGTCCTGCCTGGGCACGCCGTCGGCCAGCAGGGCGATTTCCAGGGTGTACTTGGCGCCCTTGCGCAGCGAGCGCTTGCCGGGGAATTTCTGCGTGTCCCAGAAGTCCGCCCAGCCGGTCGGCGCGGTGCTCAGGCGCTTGGCGTCGTAGGCCATGGCCATCGACCACACCAGCAGGCCGGCGCCGCAATCGGAGACGGTGCCCGGCACGTAGTCGGCGACATTGCCCAGGCGCGCCGGGTCCAGTTGCTCGAACAGGCCCTCGTCGCAACCGCGCAGCAGTTCCGGGCCTTCGACCTGGACCACGTCCCAGTTGACGCTGTGGGTGTCGACCATGGCCTTGATCTTGCCCATCTCGCCGTTGTACTCGCCGGCGATCACCTTGTTGCCGGTGGCCTTCTCGAAGGGTTTGTAGAAGGCTTCGGTCTGTACGTCCTTGCTGGTGCCGCCGAAGGAGATCACGCTCAGGTCGGCCGCCATGGCGCCGGACGCCAGGCCCATCAGCAGGGCCGCCGCTATCGGGTTTTTCATTTCCACCTCTTGGCTTTGTTGTTGGCAGATTACAAGCACGCTAGGCGCCCGGCCTCTGCGGGCCGGGACGCGAGTGTAAGGGGTCAGCTGCGGTATTCGGCCTCGCCGTCGGCGATCAGCCGCAGCGCTGATTCCCAGGCCAGCAAGTGCAGGCCACCGGCCAGGGCTTCCTCTTCCTGCACGGCGACGCGCTCGCGCACCGCTTCCGGCGGGTAGCGCAGCTGGCGGCCGCCGGCCAGGGCCTGGACCTGCGCCTGGCAGGCGCGTTCGAGGAAGTAGATCTGGTTGAACGCCTCGGCGATGCAGCGCCCGGCGGCCAGCAGGCCGTGGTTGCGCAGGATCATCGCCATGTTCGGGCCGAGGTCGCGGACCAGCCGCGAGCGCTCCTCCGGGTCCAGGGCGATGCCTTCGTAGTCGTGGTAGCCCAGGCGGTTGTGGAACTTCAGCGCGTGCTGGCTGATCGGCAGCAGGCCCTCTTCCAGCGCCGACACGGCGATGCCGGCGGCGGTGTGGGTGTGGATCACGCAGGCCACGTCAGGGCGCGCGGCGTGCACCGCCGAGTGGATGTTGAAGCCGGCGCGGTTGACGCTGTCCGGGCCGAAGCGCGGGTCGATGACGTCGCCGGCGTGGTCGACCTTGACCAGGTCGGAGGCGCGCATTTCATGGAACAGCACGCCGTAGCGGTTGATCAGGTAATGCCCCGGCTCGCCGGGCACACGCGCCGAGATGTGCGTGTCGATATGGTCGGTCCAGCGGAAATGCGCGATCAGCCGGTACAGCGCGGCGAGCTCGCAGCGCGCCTGCCATTCTTCGGGGGAAATACTCGCGGGGTCGATGTTGTAAGCTGTGTCGCGCATGGCTGTTCCTTGTTATCAGGCTCGCGCGGCGTCGACGCCGCGTTCTGTCCGGAGTGTGCTGCGCCGGCCCACGGGCCGCCATGCACAGCGGCGATGGACTGCCTGCAATGCTGTTATGGTCGCCCGGCCTGTACAGTTCCGCCCCTCAGCTAGTGGACCCCTGGATGCTGTTGCTCGACCCCACCTCGGACATTCCCCTGGTCACCCAGATCGTCGACGGCATCGCCCAGGCCATCGACGAGCAGCGCCTGCGCCCCGGCGCCAAGCTGCCCTCCATCCGCAAGTTCGCCCAGACCCACGGGGTGAGCCACTTCACCGTGGTCGAGGCCTACGACCGCCTGGTGGCGCGCGGCTGCCTGAACGCGGTGCCCAACGCCGGTTTCTACGTGCGCGGCCCGGTCAGCGAGGACACCGCCGCCGAGGCGCCCACGGCGGAGTTCGACTTCGACGCCCACCTGCTGCTGCACAAGGTGTTCCAGCCGCTGGGCATGGAACTGCGCCCCGGCGTCGGCCTGCTGCCCGAGCAGTGGCTGGACGCCGAAGGCCTGCTGCGCGGCCTGCGCAGCCTGGCCCGGGAAGAGCCGGCGCAGTTCGGCAACTACGGCCACAGCAAGGGCAACCCGCGCCTGCGCGGCAAGCTCGCCGACCGCCTGGGCGACGCCGGGGTGGCCGCCAGCCCCGAGCAGATCCTGCTGACCAGCGGCGCCAGCCAGGCCCTGGACCTGGCGGTGCGCTACCTGGTGCAGCGCGGCGACCCGGTGCTGGTGGACGAGCCGGGCTACCACAACCTGTTCCTCAACCTGCGCCTGCAGGGCGCCAACCTGCTCGGGGTGCCGCGCAGCGTCGACGGCCTGGACCTGGAGCGCCTGGAGCAGCTGGTGCGCGAACACCGGCCGAAGGTCTACTTCACCCAGGCGCGGCTGCAGAGCCCGACCGGCGCCAGCCTGTCCCTGGCGGCCAGCCACCGCCTGCTGCAACTGGCCGAGAAGTACGATTTCCTGATCGTCGAGAACGACATCTACGCCGACCTCGACCCCGCCGGCCAACTGCTGCTGGCCAACCTCGACCAGCTGGCGCGGGTGATCTACATCGGCAGCCTTTCCAAGGTCATCGCCCCGGCGCTGCGGGTCGGCTTCATCGCCGCGCACCCGGAGCTGATCGAGGAGCTGGTGCCACTGAAGATGGTCGCCGGGCTGACCAGCTCGGAACTGACCGAGACCCTGGCCCTCGACATCCTCCTCCAGGGCCGCCAGCGCAAGCACGTGCGCCAGCTCCGCGAACAGCTCGGCGAGGCCCACGACAGCGTCGCCCGGCGCCTGGAAGCGGCGGGCCTGGAGCTGTTCCACGAACCGCGCGCCGGGCTGTTCCTCTGGGCCCGGCACCGCGCGGTGGACGACGCCACCCTGCTCGCCGAGCGCGCCAAGGAGGCGAAGATCCTGCTGTTCCCCGGCCAGCTGTTCATGCCCGACGGCCGCACCGTGCCCTGGCTGCGCTTCAACGTCGCCCACTCGCTGGACGAACGGCTCTACGCCTTCCTCGCCCGCCAGGGCGGCTCTTCGTAGGTCGGACAGATCGCGTTGATCCAGCGGATATCGCCAGGCGCCGCGCCAGCGCTTAGACTTGCCGCCCATCACGAACCAGCCAAGAGATCACTATGGGCGCCCAGTGGAAAGCCAAACATAAGGAAGCCGCCGCCAACGCCAAGGGCCGCGTCTTCGGCAAACTCGCCAAGGAAATCATGATCGCCGCGCGCAATGGCGCCGACCCGGACATGAACCCGAAACTGCGCCTTGTCGTCGAGCAGGCCAAGAAGGCCTCGATGCCGCGCGACACCCTGGAGCGCGCCATCAAGAAAGGCGCCGGCCTGCTCGACGGCGGCGCCAGCTTCGAGCGCGTGGTCTACGAAGGCTTCGCCCCGCACCGCGTGCCGGTGATCGTCGAATGCCTGACCGACAACGTGAACCGCACCGTGGCGGAAATCCGCGTGCTGTTCCGCAAGGGCCAGCTCGGCGCCTCCGGTTCCGTGGCCTGGGACTTCGACTACCTGGGCCTGGTGGAAGCCACCCCGGCCAGCGCCGACGCCGACCCGGAACTGGCCGCCATCGAAGCCGGCGCCCAGGACTTCGAGGCGGGCGAGGAAGACGGTGACACCCTGTTCCTCACCGACGCCACCGACCTCGACGCGGTCTGCCGCGCCCTGCCCGAGCACGGCTTCACCGTCGCCTCGGCCAAGCTCGGCTACAAGGCGAAAAACCCGGTGAGCCTGTCCGGCGCGGAGCTGGAGGAAGTCGAAGCCTTCCTCGACGCCCTGGACGGCAACGACGACGTGCAGAACCTCTACGTCGGCCTGGCCTGATACCCGGCCGAAGCCGCTGGGCCCCCGCGTTCGCGGGGGTGACGGCGGATAAAGCGTTCCGCTTTATTCGCCCTACCCCAGCCCAACCACCTGCGTAGGGCGCATAACGCCTACGGCGTTATCCGCCGCCAGCCCTATTCCGACGCATCGGCATCGCGCCCCGGCGACGGGGGTGACGGCGGATAAAGCGTTCCGCTTTATTCGCCCTACCCCGCCCCAACCGCCTGCGTAGGGCGCATAACGCCTACGGCGTTATCCGCCGCCGTCCCTATGCCGAACGCCCCATGAGTACCGCCTGGCTCGCCTCGGCCTTCTCGCGGAGGAAATCCCAGGTGGTGCGCATCCGCGCGATGTCCTTGAGCTCCGTGGGCATCAGCATCCAGAAGGTCCGCACGAACGCGATCTCGCCTTCCAGCACCGGTTGCAGCGTCGGGTCCTCCGCCGCGGCGAAGGCCGGCAGGATCGCCAGCCCGGCGCCCTCGGCCACCGCGCGCTGCTGGGCGAGGATGCTGGTGCAGCGCAGGGCCATGTGCAGCGGCCGGCCGATTTCGTCCAGGTACTGCAGCTCCTTGCTGTACAGCAGGTCGTCGACGTAGCCCACCAGCGCGTGCCCGCGCAGGTCGTCGCGGCTGCGGATCGGCTCGCGCTCGGCCAGGTAGGCCTTCGAGGCGTACAGGCGCAGCACGTAGTCGGTCAGCCGGGTGATCAGGTAGGGCCCGCGCCCGGGGCGCTCCAGGGTGATCACGATATCCGCCTCGTGGCGCGACAGCTGCAGCGCCCGCGGCACCGCCAGCAGGTCCACGCCCAGGTGCGGGTGGCGGCGGTTCAGCTCCACCAGCTGCGAGGTCAGCAGGGTCGAGCCGTAGCCCTCGGTGGCGCCGATGCGCACCTTGCCGGAAAGGTTGTCCTCGGCGCCGGCCAGGCGCTTCTCGATCACCTTGCAGGCGCTCTCCATGGCCTCGGCCTGGGGCAGCAGGCCGTGGCCAGCCTCCGTCAGGCGGTAGCCGGAAGGCTCGCGCACCAGCAGTTGCGCGCCTACGCTCTTCTCCAGCGCCTGCAGCCGCCGCGCCACCGTGGTGTGGTCCACGCCCAGGCGCCGCGCGGCCACGGTGAGTTTGCCGGCGCGGCTGAGTTCGAGGAAGAAGCGCAGGTTGTCCCAGTCCATCGGCGGCTCCAAGTGTGCAAAAACGCAGAGCATGCTTGCACATAGCCGCATTGAATTCATCAAAAATGCACTGATAGGATCAATCCACCGCCTTGAGGCACGCCCCAAGGCCCATAACAACAAACCGCCGCAGGCTGGGAGATCCGATGAGCACCCCTAACGCTGCCGTCCCCACGGTCAAACTCTTCATCGACGGCCAGCCCGTCGAGTCCACCACCCGCGAATGGCGTGACGTGGTCAACCCGGCCACCCAGGAAGTCCTGGCGCGCGTGCCCTTCGCCACCGCCGAGGAAATCGAACGCGCCGTGGCCAGCGCCAAGGCCGCGTTCAAGACCTGGAAGAAAACCCCGATCGGCGCCCGCGCGCGCATCTTCCTCAAGTACCAGCAGCTGATCCGCGAGAACATGAAGGAACTGGCGGCGATCCTCACCGCCGAACAGGGCAAGACCCTGCCCGACGCCGAAGGCGACGTGTTCCGCGGCCTGGAAGTGGTCGAGCACGCCGCGGCGATCGGCAACCTGCAGCTGGGCGAGCTGGCCAACAACGTGGCCGGCGGCGTCGACACCTTCACCCTGCTGCAGCCGCTGGGCGTCTGCGCCGGCATCACCCCGTTCAACTTCCCGGCGATGATCCCGCTGTGGATGTTCCCGATGGCCATCGCCACCGGCAACACCTTCGTCCTCAAGCCCTCCGAGCAGGACCCGATGGTGACCATGCGCCTGGTCGAACTGGCCCACGAGGCCGGGGTACCGCCGGGCGTGCTCAACGTCATCCACGGCGGCGCCGACGCGGTCAACGCGATCTGCGACCACCCGGATATCAAGGCCGTCTCCTTCGTCGGCTCCACCCGCGTCGGCACCCACGTCTACAACCGCGCCTCCCAGGCCGGCAAGCGCGTGCAGTGCATGATGGGCGCGAAGAACCACGCCATCGTGCTGCCCGACGCGAACCAGGAACAGAGCCTCAACGCCATCGCCGGCGCGGCCTTCGGCGCCGCCGGGCAGCGCTGCATGGCGCTCTCGGTGGTGATCCTGGTCGGCGAGGCGCAGCAGTGGCTGCCGAACCTGGTGGCCAAGGCCAAGTCGCTGAAGGTCAGCGGCGGCGCCGAAGCCGGCACCGACGTCGGCCCGCTGGTTTCCTGCGCCGCCCTGGACCGCGTCAGCGGCCTGATCGAGCGCGGCATTCAGGAAGGCGCCAGCCTCGACCTGGACGGCCGCAACCCGCAGGTGGCCGGCTACGCCCAGGGCAACTTCGTCGCCCCGACCATCTTCTCCGGGGTCACCGCGCAGATGAGCATCTACCGCGAGGAAATCTTCGGCCCGGTGCTGTGCGTGATGCACGCCGCCACCTTCGACGAAGCCATCGCGCTGATCAACGCCAACCCGAACGGCAACGGCACCGCGCTGTTCACCCGTTCTGGCGCCGCCGCGCGGCACTTCAAGGAAGAGATCGACGTCGGCCAGGTGGGCATCAACGTGCCGATCCCGGTGCCGGTGCCGCTGTTCTCCTTCAGCGGTTCGCGCGGCTCCAAGCTCGGCGACCTGGGCCCGTACGGCAAGCAGGTGGTGCAGTTCTACACCCAGACCAAGACCGTCACCGAGCGCTGGTTCGACGAGAACGAGGTCGGCGGTGCGGTGAACACCACCATCGAGCTCAAGTAACCCCGAAAAACCCGCCCGCGCGCCCCGCCGGCCCAAGCCTCGGAGACAGGACGCTCCCCGGCCTCTGGCCACGCGCGGTGCGGGCCCTATTCGCGACACCCTTCCCCGCCCGCGCGGGGCAGCACAACGACAACAGGCAAGGGGACAGCACATGCGCATCGGTTTCATCGGACTCGGCAACATGGGCGGCCCCATGGCCGCCAACCTGCTCAAGGCCGGCTTCGACCTGAGCGTCTTCGACCTTTCCAGCGCCGCCGTGCAGGCCGCCGTCGGCCAGGGCGCCAAGGCCGTGGCCTCGCCCGCGGACCTGGCCAGCGCGGACGTGGAAGTGATCATCAGCATGCTGCCCGCGGCGGCCCACGTGAAGCAGGTCTACCTGGGCGCCGAGGGCCTGCTGGCCAAGGTCCAGCCCGGCGTGCTGCTGATCGACTCCTCCACCATCGACCCGCACAGCGCCCGCGAGGTGTCGGCGGCGGCGCAGGCCCAGGGCAACCCGATGCTCGACGCGCCGGTCTCCGGCGGCACCGCCGGCGCCGCGGCCGGCACCCTGACCTTCATGGTCGGCGGCGACGCGGCCGACTTCGAGCGCGCGCGGCCGGTGCTCGCGGCCATGGGCAAGAACCTCGTGCACTGCGGCGGCGCCGGCAACGGCCAGGTGGCCAAGGTGGCGAACAACCTGCTGCTGGGCATCAGCATGATCGGCGCGGCCGAGGCCATGTCGCTGGGCGTGAAGCTGGGCATGGACGCGGAGGTCCTGGCCGGCATCATCAACACTTCCAGCGGCCGCTGCTGGGCCTCGGAGATCAACAACCCGCTGACTGGCGCGCCGGCCGCGCGCGGCTACAGCGGCGGCTTCGGCACCGACCTGATGCTCAAGGACCTCGGCCTGGCCAGCGAAGCGGCGCGCCAGGCGCGCCAGCCGGTGCTGCTCGGCGCGCTGGCCCAGCAGCTGTTCCAGACCTTCAGCAACCAGGGCAACGGCCAGCTGGACTTCTCGGCCATCGTCAAGCTCTACCAGCAGGACTGAAGCAACGGCCCCTGGCCCCAGGCCAGGGGCCGGCGGCTCAGGGCAAGGTATTCTTGTAGACCTTGCCGTCCTTCATGATGACCCGCAGGTTGCGCGCCGGATCCTGCAGCAGCTTGATGTCGGTGAGCGGGTCGCCATCCACCAGCAGCAGGTCCGCCAGCGCGCCCTCCTGCACCACCCCGAGCTTGCCCGGATACGGGTTGCGCGGCCCCGACAGCGCGAGCAGCTCGGCGTTGTCGGCGGTCGCCTGCTTGAGGACTTCCGCCGGCGAGAACCAGGTGGTGAGTTTCGGCAGGTAGAACGGCAGGCGCTCGGCGCCCTTGGCGTTCATCTGGATGTCGGTGCCGAAGGCGACGCGCACGCCGAGCTTGCGCGCCTGCTGGTAGGCCCTGGCGGTCCCCTCGGCGACCTGGCGGTACTTGCGCTCGTTGTCCGAGCCCGGCACGGTGGGAATCGCGTCCTCGTCCTCGAGGAACGGCTGCAGGCTCAGCCAGACCTTGCGCTCGGCCAGCAGCTTCAGGGTCGGCTCGTCGATCAGTTGCCCGTGCTCGATGCATTTCACCCCGGCCTCCACCGCCATGCGGATCGCCTTGGGCGTATAGGCGTGGACGGTGACGTAGGTCCCCCAATTGTCGGCGTCGGCCACCGCCGCGGCGATTTCCTCCCTGGTGTATTCGGTGACGTCGACCGGGTCGTAGTTCGAGCTGACCCCGCCGCCCACCGCGAGCTTGATCTGGCTGGCGCCGCGCATCAGGTTCTCGCGCACCACCTTGTGCACCTCGGCAACGCCGTCGGCGACGGCGGTGTAGCCCAGGCGCACGCTGGCGATCGGCGTCGGGTTGGCGCTGCCGGGCAAGTCGCTGAGCTGGCGGAAGTCACTGTGCCCGGAGGTCTGCGAGACCATCGGCCCGGACGGCCAGATGCGCGGCCCGGGCACCAGGCCCTCGTCGATCGCGCGCTTGAGGCCGAACGCCGGCCCGCTGACGTCCCGCGCCGAGGTGAAGCCGGCCATCAGGAAATCGCGGGCGGCGGCGGCCTCGCGAATCTGCAGGTAGACGGGATCGGCCGTCATCATCACCGGCAGCGGCAGGGTCCAGAAGGTCAGGTGCGCGTGGTTGTCGATCAGCCCGGGCATCAGCGTCCGCCCACCGCCGTCGAGCGTCTGCGCGGGGGCCTCGCCCTCGGCCACCTGGGCGCCGGAGGCGATGCGCGCGATGCGGTTGCCGCGGATCAGCACGTCGGTGGGCGCGGAGAGGCTGGTCGCCTTGCCATCGAAGACCCGCACATTGCGGATCAGCACCGACGCCTCGGCCGGAGCGGTCGCCTCAGGGGCCGCTGTGGCGACGCTGGAGGCCAGCAACAGGCCCAGGGAAACGGCGCAGCCTCTCATCGAGGCCAGGTAGCTGTGGGGGCGCATGGGCAATCTCCAGGCAGGTTTTTTTTCAAGGGCGCCGGCATGCGCCAGCGACGGGCTCATCGGGCTAGAAGCGCACATAGGTACCAACCCCCGTGTAGAAGCTGCTGGCGAAGTCGTCCGACGCCGGGCGGATGTATTGCACGTCCAGGCTGATGCGCAACCAGGGTGTCACCGCGATGTTGTAGAAGGTTTCGATGCCGGACTCATCCGTCAGCGGATAGATCGAGCGCAGCTCGTCCTTGAGGTCGTCGCTGACCCCGAAGCGGAAGTAGGCGACGCCGAAACGGTCGTCCGGGCGCCCCGGCAGCAGGCCATTGCCGCCCAGGCCGACGTAGGTGCTCCAGCGCTGGTTGTTGGGGTTGCCGTCGGCGCGCGCCAGTTCGGCGAAAACGCCCCAGCCGCGCTTCGGGTCCAGCGGGTCCTGGACGAGGTACTGCTGCATCGACAGGCTGCCGTACCAGGAGCCCTTCTTCTCGTTGAGCGGCTCGCGGCTGGTCACCGACTCGACCAGTTGGCTGAAGTCCGGCCCGCGCCGGGTGCTGTAGATACCCTTGATGCCGTAGTTGCCGCTGCGCCCGGCCACCGAGGTCTTCAGCGTGGCGGTGGCCATGAGGTTGGTGCCTTCGTCGAAGAGGTGTTCGAACAGCTTGGTGTTGCTGCCGTCCTGGGCATCGAACAGGGTCAGCGAGTAACTCACCGGCTGGGTATTGATGCGCAGTTGCGTGCCATAGATGGTGGGTGGCGACACCCCGGTGATCGGCGTGGCCAGGCTGGCGTTCCAGAAGGTGTCCACCCCGCCGCCGCCGCGCAGCGGCGTGCCGCGGGCGAACTCGACCAGGTTCAGCTTGCCCGCCAGCAGCGAGTAGGTGCTGGAAAAGTCCTTCTGCAGGTAAAGCGCCATCACATCGTCGGCGTCACTGCCCTCGATGCCGGGAAAGAACTCCGCCGCGTTCGCCGGAATCAGCGAACCGTTCTGGCCATTGAGGGTGGTGCCCTGGTTGAAGTTGCCCTGCACGGTCAGCGAATAGCCTTCGCCGATGCCCATGCGCGACAGGTCCAGGCGCAGCAGCGCGTCCCACTTGCCGCCATAGGCGTTGCGTCGGTCGTTGCGCGGGTCGTCGCGCCCCAGGTGCTGGTAGAACTGGCTCCATTCCAGGCGCAGGTCGACGCCGGCCTCGCGCAGGTCCGGGCCGGCGCCGAACCAGTCGCCGGTCAGGCCGGCGGGTGGGGTCTTGGGTGGGGGCTTGGATCGAGTGTCGGAGGGCTCCGCGGGCATGGCGGACAGTGGGCAGCACAACAGAAGCAGGGCAATGGCACGTCGCATTGTCGGAATCTCCCTTTTGCTCAGGGCTTTTCCGAAATGTCGTCCGGTGGCCAGAAAAACTCTGTCGGGAATTTGCGCCTCGCCGCCAGATACCCTGCGCGAGGGCCAACTCAGCTAAGCTAGCCCTCTTCCTGGGCGCTGCCCAGCAGTTATGTTTTGCCGCAGGTAACCCGCGCATGATCCTCCGCCCGCAAACCCCCACGCTCTGGGTGCTGCTGTTCTCGCTCAAGGGTTCGATCATCCCGGCGATCTGGCGCAAGGTGCTCTACACGGTGCTGCTCAGTTCGCTGGTGGTGGCCACCCACGGCACGCTCTACCACTACAAGGTGGTGATCACCTCCACGCCCTTCACCCTCTGGGGCCTGACCCTGGCGATCTTCCTCGGCTTCCGCAACAACGTGGCCTACCAGCGCTTCTGGGAGGCGCGCACGCTGTGGGGCGAACTGCTGATCGTGTCGCGCAACCTGGCGCGGCAGAGCCTGTCGCTGCTGCCCGGCCTGGACGACAGCGGGCGCCGCGTCCTCATCGAGCGCCTGGCGGCGTTCGCCTACGTGCTGCGCGACCAACTGCGCGGGCGCCCGCAGAGCGACGACGCCCGACGCCTGCTCGGCGACGAGCTGGCCGACGCCCTGGCACACACGCCGAACCCCGGCAACGCCCTGCTCGCCCGCCTCGGTCGCGACTTCGCCGAGGCCGGCCGGCGCGGCGGCGCCAGCGACATGGCGCAGGCCAACGTCGACCAGCAACTGAGCCGGCTGTCCTACGTGCTCGGCGGCTGCGAGCGGATCAGGGGCACGCCCATCCCCTACCCGTACATCCTGATGCTGCACCGCATCGTCCACGTGTACTGCTTCCTGCTGCCGTTCTGCCTGGTCGACAGCATCGGCTGGTTCACCCCGCTGGCGGTGTGCGTGCTGGCCTACACCTTCTTCGGCCTGGACGCCCTCGGCGACCAGATCGCCGACCCTTTCGACACCCAGCCCAACGACCTGCCGCTGGACGCCATGAGCCGCAACCTGGAAATCGCCATGCTGGAAATCCTCGGCGAGCAGGAGCTGCCGGCGCCGCTGCAGCCGGTGGACGGGCTGCTGCTCTGACCGACGAGGAAATTCCATGAGCCACCTGAAAGACGTCCCCCTGGCCAAGGCCTACCTGCTGCTCAACCACGGCCCCTCGACCCTCGTCACCAGCGAGCACGACGGCGTGGCCAACGTGATGGCGGCGGCCTGGGTCATGCCGCTGGACTTCGACCCGCCGAAGCTGATGCTGGTGCTGGACCGCAACACCTGGTCGCGGCACCTGGTGGAAGGCGCCGGCACCTTCGTCATCCAGCTGCCGTCGCGGCGCCAGGCCGAGCTGACCCTGGCGGTGGGCTCGAGCAACGGCGGCGAGCTGGACAAGTTCGCCCGCTACGACATCGCCACCGCCCGCGCCCGTGAAGTGCAGGCGCCGATCGTCGAAGGCTGCGTGGCCTACCTGGAATGCAAGGTGATCGACGAGCCGCACAACCAGCAGAAGTACGACCTGTTCATCGCCGAAGTCGTGGCCGCCTACGCCGACGAACGCGCGTTCTCCAATGGCCGCTGGCATTTCCCGGACGATGAGCTGCGGACCATCCACTACCAGGCGGGCGGGGCTTTCTTCGCGACCGGCGAGGCGTTTCAGGTCGCGAAGGCGCAGGCTTGACGAGCCCCTCTCCCCAACCCTCTCCCTGAAGGGAGAGGGGGCCGTTCGGCATGGGCGGAAAGTCCTGCGTTAGCCGGAAACGTTAGGCATGCACCAATGGTTGCGCAGGCACGGAGTGGCCCCCTCTCCCGCTTGCGGGAGAGGGCTGGGGAGAGGGCCGCCGCGCTCGA
>NZ_JARJLT010000360.1 GCF_029335315.1 Pseudomonas citronellolis | reverse complement strand
CCCGCCCGGAAGGCGAACGCGCCGAGAAAGCCCCGCGCCAGGCCAAGAGCGACAAGCCGCGTGGCGAACGCCAGGACCGTGGCGAGCGCCCGGCCAAGACCGAGCGCGCCGACAAGCCGCACGACAAGCCGCAGCACGACAAGGGCGACAAGCCCGAGCGCGCCGAGAAGACCGAGAAGCCGCGCCGCGAGCGCAAGCCCAAGGCCCCGGTGGTGGACACCTGGAAGCTGGAAGACTTCGTCGTCGAGCCGGCCGAAGGCAAGACCCGCTTCCACGACTTCAACCTCGACCCGCGTCTGATGCACGCCATCCATGACCTGGGCTTCCCCTACTGCACGCCGATCCAGGCGCAGGTGCTGGGCTTCACCCTCAAGGGCCAGGACGCCATCGGCCGCGCCCAGACCGGCACCGGCAAGACCGCCGCGTTCCTCATCTCGATCATCACCCAGCTGCTGCAGACCCCGCCGCCGAAAGAGCGCTACATGGGCGAGCCGCGCGCGCTGATCATCGCGCCGACCCGCGAGCTGGTGGTGCAGATCGCCAAGGACGCCGTCGGCCTGGCCAAGTACACCGGCCTGAACGTCATGAGCTTCGTCGGCGGCATGGACTTCGACAAGCAGCTCAAGACCCTGGAATCGCGCTTCTGCGACATCCTCGTGGCCACCCCCGGCCGCCTGCTGGACTTCAACCAGCGCGGCGAGGTGCACCTGGACATGGTCGAGGTGATGGTGCTGGACGAAGCCGACCGCATGCTCGACATGGGCTTCATCCCGCAGGTCCGCCAGATCATCCGCCAGACCCCGTTCAAGGGCGAGCGCCAGACCCTGCTGTTCTCCGCCACCTTCACCGACGACGTGATGAACCTGGCCAAGCAGTGGACCGTGGAGCCGGCGATCGTCGAGATCGAGCCGGAGAACGTCGCCAGCGACACCGTCGAGCAGCACGTCTACGCCGTTGCCGGCAGCGACAAGTACAAGCTGCTGTACAACCTGATCGCGCAGAACGACTGGACCCGGGTGATGGTCTTCGCCAACCGCAAGGACGAAGTCCGGCGCATCGAGGAACGCCTGACCAAGGACGGCATCAGCGCCGCCCAGATGTCCGGCGACGTGCCGCAGCACAAGCGCATCAAGGTCCTGGAAGGCTTCCGCGAGGGCAAGATCCGCGTCCTGGTGGCCACCGACGTCGCCGGCCGCGGCATCCACGTCGACGGCATCAGCCACGTGATCAACTTCACCCTGCCGGAAGACCCGGACGACTACGTGCACCGCATCGGCCGTACCGGCCGCGCCGGCGCCACCGGCACCTCGATCAGCTTCGCCGGCGAGGACGACGCCTTCGCCCTGCCGCCGATCGAAGAGCTGCTGGGCCGCAAGATCACCTGCGAGATGCCGCCCACCGAGCTGCTCAAGTCGGTACCGCGCAAGCACTGATCGACGCGCGACACGAGAAAAGGCGAAGCCGCGAGGCTTCGCCTTTTTCGTTTCCGGCGTTACGCCCGGTGACGCCGGCGCGCGCCCTTCCCGCGCGGTGACGCCCAGGCCCGGTGCGGAGCCCGGCGTTCTTCCCACCGGACCCGCCGGGACGACGCGAACACGCCCAGGTGCGAACAATGGCACTGGGCCACCGCCACGCCTGGGTTACAGCCAGGCGCACGCGCAATAAAACGAACGGCCCGATCGATTTCATTTACGGTCGTCAATAAATTTGCACGCTTCTTGCAGAATTTTTTACGACCCTCGTAGAAACCGACCCTCGGAAGCGTCCCCATGCCCTTGCGTGCCAAGCTAGCCCTCAGTTTCCTGCTGATCGGCCTCATCCCGGTGCTGGTCATGGCCCTGGTGGTCTACCGCCAGGCCAGCCAGGCCCTCGAAGAACAGAGCCTGAACGCCCTGGAGGCGGTGGCCAGCATCAAGCAACGGCAACTGCTGGACGCCTGGCAGGCGCGGCACAACCAGCTCAGCAGCCTGGCAGGCAACCTCGGCGCCAACTACGCGGGACTGGAGAGCGAAGCGCTGGTGACCACCGCCAACTACGACCGCCCGGTGTTCGAGAACTTCACCAAGACCTTCGGCTACCGCGAGCTGCGCCTGGTGGCCACCGACGGCAACGTGGTGTTCAGCCTCGGCCGCGGCGCCGACTACCAGCAGAACATGAACGCCCCCGAATGGCGCGACACGCCGTTCGGCCGCTTCGTGCGCGGCGCCCTGGAAAGCGGCAAGGCGAGCATCAGCGACCTGCAACCGGCGCTGGACGACAAGCAGCCGGTGCAGTGGCTGGCCGCGCCGATTCTCGACCACGACAAGCTGCAACTGCTGCTGGTGCTGGAGCTGCCGCTGGGCCAGCTGAACAGCGTGATGCAGAGCCGCCAGGGCCTGGGCGAGGCCGGCGAGACCTACCTGGTGGGCGGCGACGGCCGCCTGCGCTCGGACTCCGCGCGCTTCGCCGAGCACCGCGTGCGCCGCACCGGCGACGACCCCGCCGCGCTGCCCGGCGAGGCCAGCGCCAAGGCCCTGGCCGGCGAGCAGGGGCGCCTCGCCGAGCCCGGCCTGAACGGCCAGCCGGCGCTGAAATCCTTCGTCCCGCTGAACCTCGACGGCCTGCGCTGGGCGCTGGTGGCGGAAATGGACCAGGACCAGGCCTTCGCCCCGGTGCGCAAACTGATGTGGCAGGTGCTGGTGCTCGGCCTGCTGACCCTGGCCGGGGTCGCCGCCGGCACCTGGCTGGTCAGCCGCAGCGTGATGCGCCCGCTGGGCGGCGAGCCGGCGAGCATGGCCGCCCTGGCCCAGCGCCTGGCCAGCGGCGAACTGAAAGTGGCTGGCGGCGCCGACGCCGGCAGCGGCCTGATGCAGGCCCTGCACGAGATGGCCATCGCCTGGCGCCAGGTGATCGAACGCCTGCGCCAGGCCAGCCAGGCGGTGGGCGACGCCAGCGGCGACATCCTCGACGCCGCCGGCCGTACCAGCAGCCACCTGGACCAGCAGCAGGAAGCCCTGGAGATGGTGGTCAGCGCCGTCGACCAGATGGCCGCCACCGTCCAGGAAATCGCCGGCAGCGCCAGCCGCAGCGCCGACGGCAGCGCCGCCGCGCGCGAGGCCTTCGTCACCATGCAGGGCACCCTGCAACGCATGATCGGCCGCCAGGACCAGTTGCTCGCCGGCCTGCGCGACGCCGACCGGGTGGTCCACGCCCTGGCCGGCGACAGCCAGCAGATCAGCTCGGTGCTGGCGGTGATCCGCTCGATCGCCGAGCAGACCAACCTGCTGGCGCTCAACGCGGCCATCGAGGCGGCCCGCGCCGGCGAGGCCGGGCGCGGCTTCGCGGTGGTCGCCGACGAAGTGCGCAACCTGGCCCAGCGCACCCGCAGCGCCACCGACGAGATCGTCACCATCGTCGGCGCCCTCGGCGACTCCTCCAGCGAGGCCCAGGCCAGCATGGGCGGCGCCAGCGACCAGGCGCGCACCCTGGAGCAGGACACCCAGGCGGTGCTGGACTCCCTCGGCGCCCTCGACGAATCGCTGCAGGGCGTGCACGCCATGGCCTTCCAGATCGCCGCGGCGGCCGAGCAGCAGGCCAGCACCACCCAGGAAGTGAACCAGCACATGCACCGCCTGAGCGACATGACCGCGGAGAACCGCAAGACCGCCGCGCACACCCGCGACTGCGGCGAGCACCTGCGCAAGGTGGCGGGCAGTCAGGAGGCGCTGGTGGCGCAATTCCAGCTGTAACGCACTGGCGGAGTATCAGGATGACGCCGACTTGGGCCTTCGCACCAGACGGCCCCCTCTCCCTTAAGGGAGAGGGTTGGGGAGAGGGCGCGGAATCCACCTGACGCACCTGCATCACCGGAAACTCTGTTCGCGAACAAGTTCGCTCCTACGAAGAGCCGACCGCTCGCCCCCTTCGGCCTTGCTGACAGATACAACAAAGTCCAGAATGGAATAATTAATCCAATCTGGAGCTTCGCCATGTCCGCCGCCACGCCCCTCGTCCTCCACCAGGCCGACGCCGAACGCCTGCTCGCCCGCGTCGATGTGCGCCAGGCCATGCGCGACATGTTCCTGGAGCTCGCCGCCGGCCAGGCCGTGCAGCCGGCCCAGCAACTGGTGGAATTCCCCGCCGGCGGCGGCGACTTCATCAACTACCTCGGCGTGCTGGCCAGCCAGCGCGTCTATGGGGTGAAGACGTCACCCTACATCGTTCGCCAGCCCAAGTCCCTGGTCACCGCCTGGAGCCTGCTGATGTCCATGGACAGCGGCCAGCCGCTGCTGCTGTGCGACGCCGGCAGCCTGACCACCGCGCGCACCGCCGCCGCCACCGCCGTGGCCGTCGAGGCCCTGGCCGCCAGCGGCGCCCGGCGCCTGGCGATCATCGGCAGCGGCGCCGTGGCCCTGGCGCACCTGCGCTACGTCGCCGACCTGCGCGACTGGCAGTCGATCCGCGTGCACTCGCCGCGCCTGGACGCGGACAAGCTCGCCGCCTTCCAGGCCCTCGACGCCCGCGCCGAGGGCGCCGCCAGCGTCGCCGAGGCGGTGCTCGACGCCGACGTCATCCTGCTCTGCACCTCCTCCGGCACCCCGGTGCTGGACCCGGCGCAACTGAGCCGCCCGGCGCTGATCACCTCGATCAGCACCAACGTCGCGCGCGCCCACGAAGTGCCGCCAGCGAGCCTGGCCGGCATGGACGTGTACTGCGACTACCGCGCCACCACCCCGGCCAGCGCCGGCGAAATGCGCCTGGCCGCCGAGCAGCACGGCTGGGACGCCTCGGCGATCCGTGGCGACCTGCCGGAACTGCTGGCCGGCCGCGCGCCGCGCCCGGACTACCAGCGCCACGCCTTCTTCCGCTCCATCGGCCTGGGCCTGGAAGACGTCGCCCTGGCCAACGCGCTCTATCACCTGCACGACGCCTGACGCGGAGACGCCCCCATGATCGAAGTCGA
>NZ_JARJLT010000035.1 GCF_029335315.1 Pseudomonas citronellolis | reverse complement strand
AATAACCGTTCGCGGTTATCCGCCGTTGGCTTTTCGCGCCAACGCCGACGGCGGATAACGCCTTGGGCGTTATGCGCCCTACGGGGCTTCGGCGCGCGTAACGGGTCAGTGGGAATAGCCGTTATGCACCCGTGGCCAATGGTCGCCGACCAGGAACAGCCGCTCGGCCTCGTGCCATTCGCCTTGCTCCGCCTCCAGGCGTACCAGCAGTTGCGGGAACGCGTCGTCCGGCAACTGCGCCAGCCAGGCGTCGAAGGTCTCTTGCGTCCAGGTCTCCGCTTCGGCCTTGCGCGCCGGGGCCAGCCATTCGCCGCGCGGCAGCGGTTGCCAGCGTCCCTCGGTGCGTTGCCGATAGTCCTTCCAGTCCTGGCGATGCAGCCAGGTGCCGCGCAGGTGCGCCGGGTTGGCGTCCTGGGGTGGCGGGCAGGCGCCGGGCCAGGGGTAGAACAGGTAGCCGCCGAGCCAGAGCGCGGCCTGCGGCGGCGCGGGGCTGAGCTGGGCGATCAGGGCGCGGCCGTGCTCGCTGTCGGACAGCGGCAACTGGTGCTCGCGCAGGTGGCGCAGCTTGTTCGCCAGGCGGTCTTCCGCGCCCGGCCCCAGCCAGTCGCGTGGACCGGCCGGCGCCGGGCCGAGGTAGAGCTTGATGGCCAGCTCAAGGTGGTGCAGGCCCTGGTCGTCCTCCAGCAGCAGGTCGAGCTCGCCCAGGGTGTGGCCGCCTTCGCGCACCGCCAGGTTGGCGCCGAGCAGGCGCAGGTCCGGCGCCCGCTCCAGGGCGAATTGCCAGAGGCGCTCGTAGTAACGCCCCAGGCGTTGCTGCGGCGCCGCCTGCAGCCAGGCGTGCAGCGCCTGCGGCGCGCGTTCCAGGTCGAGCAGCCAGGCGACCAGTCGTTGCGGCTCGCGCAGCCAGCGGCTGGCCGCCAGCGGGTGGCGCAGGGGCAGGGCGCCGGCCGCGAGCATCGGCTCCGCGAGCAGGGTCCAGGCGAGATCGCGGACCTGGGGCTGGCGCAGTTCGGCGAGCAGTTCGCCGAGCGGGGAGGGCGATGGAGTCATGGGTGCAGCCTAGCCGTTCGCGACGGCCACCGCGCGGGTTTGCCGCTGTTCGGGCGTTTCGCCCATAATTCCTGGATTCCCCGCTCGCACCGCCGCCTGGAGTCTCATGGAATCCTTTCGCAATATCGGCATCATCGGCCGCCTCGGCAGCACCCAGGTGCTGGAAACCATTCGCCGGCTGAAGCGCTTCCTCACCGAGCGGCACCTGCACGTGATCCTCGAGGACACCATCGCCGAAGTCCTGCCCGGCCACGGCCTGCAGACCTGCCAGCGGAAGATCATGGGCGAGATCTGCGACCTGGTCATCGTGGTCGGCGGCGACGGCAGCATGCTCGGCGCGGCCCGCGCCCTGGCCCGGCACAAGGTGCCGGTGCTGGGCATCAACCGCGGCAGCCTGGGCTTCCTCACCGACATCCGCCCGGATGAGCTGGAAACCAAGGTCGCCGAGGTGCTCGGCGGCCAGTACATCGTCGAAAGCCGCTTCCTGCTCGACGCCCAGGTGCGCCGCCACGGCGAGTCCATCGGCCAGGGCGACGCGCTCAACGACGTGGTGCTGCACCCCGGCAAGTCGACGCGGATGATCGAGTTCGAGCTGCACATCGACGGCCAGTTCGTCTGCAGCCAGAAGGCCGACGGCCTGATCGTCGCCACGCCCACCGGCTCCACCGCCTACTCGCTGTCCGCCGGCGGGCCGATCATGCACCCGAAGCTGGATGCCATCGTCATCGTGCCGATGTACCCGCACACGCTGTCCAGCCGGCCGATCGTGGTCGACGGCAACAGCGAGCTGAAGATCGTGGTGTCGCCGAACATGCAGATCTACCCGCAGGTGTCCTGCGACGGCCAGAACCACTTCACCTGCGCCCCCGGCGACATCATCACGGTGAGCAAGAAGCCGCAGAAGCTGCGCCTGATCCACCCGATCGACCACAACTACTACGAGGTCTGCCGGACCAAGCTCGGCTGGGGCAGCCGCCTCGGGAGCAACGAGTGAGCGAACTCGACCCCGGCCGGGGCTACGACCTGATCGGCGACGTCCATGGCTGCGCGCACACCCTCGACCGCCTGCTGGAACAGATGGGCTACCAGCTGCGCGGTGGCGTCTGGCGCCACCCGCGGCGCCAGGCGCTGTTCCTCGGCGACATCGTCGACCGTGGCCCGCGCATCCGCGAGGCGCTGCACCGGGTGCACGACATGGTCGCCGCCGGCGAGGCCCTGTGCATCATGGGCAACCACGAGTACAACCTGCTCGGCTGGTCCACTCCGGCGGCGCCGGGCAGCGGCCGCCAGTACCTGCGCGAGCATACCCCGCGCCACGCGCGGCTGATCCAGGAAACCCTGGACCAGTTCGAGGGCCACCCGGGCGACTGGCGCGACTTCCTCGGCTGGTTCCAGCGCCTGCCGCTGTTCCTCGACGCCGGGCGCTTCCGCATGGTCCACGCGTGCTGGGACGGCGAGCTGATCGACTCGCTGCGCCGGCAGTTCCCCGACGGGCGCATCGACGAGGCCTTCCTGCAAGCCTCCGCCGAGCACGGCAGCTTCGCCTACCAGGTGTGCAACCGCCTGCTGCGCGGCACCGACATGCGCCTGCCGCACGGCATGACCCTGACCGGCGGCGATGGCTTCACCCGGGCCTTCTTCCGCACCAAGTTCTGGGAAGAGGACCGCGCGCCGGAAACCTACGGCGACATCGTCTTCCAGCCCGATGCGCTGCCCGACGAGGTGGCCGCCGAGCGCCTCAGCGCCGAGCAGAAATCCAGCCTGCTGAGCTATGGCGCCGACGAGCCGCTGCTGTTCGTCGGCCACTACTGGCGGCGTGGCGCGCCGGCGCCGATCCGCCCGAACCTGGCCTGCCTGGACTACAGCGCGGTGATGTACGGCAAGCTGGTGGCCTACCGGCTGGACCAGGAAACGCGCCTGCAGCGCGACAAGTTCGTCTGGGTGGACGTGAAACGTCCGGGAGAGGATCAGTGACTGCGATAGTGGCGATGCGCCTTCCCCTGTCGGCGGACCTGGCCGGTTTCGTCGGCCTGCTGCAGCGCCTCAACCTGCCGTTCCGGGTCAGCGAAGAGTCCGGCGAGCAGGTGCTCTGGGTACCCGACGAAGGCCTGGCGGAGCAGGTGCGCGAACTCTACCAGCGCTTCCCGCAGGGCGATCCGGAGCTGGCGGCGGCGCCTCGGCGGCGGCGTCATGGCCCCGGTTTCGCCGAACAGTTGCGCCTGAGCCGGATGACCGCCCTGGTGCTGCTGGCGACCTTGCTGGTCGCCGCCGTGACCCTGCTCGGCAGCGACCCGGACACCCTGCGCTGGTTCACTTTCCAGGACTTCCGCATGGTCGGTGACGACCGCCTGATGTTCGTGCCGCTGGCCCATGGCCTGGAGGCGGGGCAGTGGTGGCGGCTGCTGACGCCGATGCTGATCCACTTCGGCTGGCTGCACCTGGCGATGAACGGCATGTGGTTCTGGGAACTGGGCCGGCGCATCGAGTACCGCCAGGGCGGCCTGATGCTGCTGGGGCTGAGCCTGGGCTTCGGCCTGGTGTCCAACGTCGTGCAGTTCCTGGCCAGCGGGCCGAGCCTGTTCGGCGGGCTGTCCGGGGTGCTCTACGGGCTGCTCGGGCACTGCTGGATCTTCCAGCTGCTGGCGCCGACCCCGGCCTACCGCCTGCCCAAGGGCGTGGTGGGGATGATGCTGATCTGGCTGCTGGTGTGCCTGTCGGGCGTCATCGACCTGCTCGGCTTCGGCTCCATCGCCAACGGCGCGCACGTCGGCGGCCTGCTGATCGGTTGCCTGACCGGCGCGCTGGGCGGGTTGCTGGCGCGTCGACGGGGGATGTGAGCGTTCGCGAGCAAGCTCGCTCCTACGGAAAAGCGGCGCCCCCTGTAGGAGCGAGCTTGCTCGCGAATCCGCCGCCTGACCTGTGTCCGTGCGCCGAAGCGCCAGGCCCGGTAGAATGCCGGCTTTGCCCCCAGCAGGAGCCGGCCGCATGTCGTCCTTCGCCGAAACCATCGAGAACATCACCCCGGAAATCTACGAGAGCCTCAAGCTCGCCGTGGAGATCGGCAAATGGCCGGATGGCCGCAAGCTGACCCCGGAGCAGAAAGAGCTGTGCCTGCAGGCGGTCATCGCCTGGGAACTGCAGAACCTGCCCGAGGACCAGCGCACCGGCTACATGGGCCCGCAGGAGTGCGCCTCGCACGCCGAGCCGATCCCGAACATCCTGTTCTCGACCAACACCCTGCACTGATCGATGAACGAGCTTGGACGCGGCGCCCTGAGCAAGATGTCGGCGCGCCTTGAAAGCCCCGTGCAGTACGCCTTCCGCCTCGGCGACGAGGAGGTGGCGGTCAACCCGCTGATCGGCAAGACCCTGCGCCTGGAGTACCTGGGCGCCATCCACTGCTGCCATTGCGGGCGCAAGACGAAGAAAAGCTTCAGCCAGGGCTATTGCTACCCCTGCTTCACCAAGCTGGCGCAGTGCGACAGCTGCATCGTCAGCCCGGAGAAGTGCCACTACGCCGAAGGCACCTGCCGCGAGCCGGAGTGGGGCGAGCGCTTCTGCATGACCGACCACGTGGTCTACCTGGCCAACTCTTCGGGCGTGAAGGTGGGCATCACCCGCGCCACCCAGGTGCCGACCCGCTGGATCGACCAGGGCGCGCGCCAGGCGCTGCCGATCCTGCGCGTGGCCACCCGGCAGCAGTCCGGGCTGGTCGAGGACCTGCTGCGCAGCCAGGTGGCCGACCGCACCAACTGGCGCGCCCTGCTCAAGGGCGAGGCCGAGCCGATGGACCTGGTGGCCATCCGCGAGCAGCTGTTCGAACACTGCGCCGAGGGGCTGCGCGAGCTGCAGCAGCGCTTCGGCCTGCAGGCGATCCAGCCGGTCACCGACCTCGCGCCGATCGAGATCCGCTACCCGGTGGAAGCCTACCTGGCGAAGATCACCAGCTTCGATCTGGACAAGACGCCGGTGGTGGAGGGTACCCTGCAAGGCATCAAGGGCCAGTACCTGATCTTCGATACCGGCGTCATCAATATCCGCAAGTACACGGCGTACCAGCTTGCCGTCAGTGCTTAACTAGTTCTCCCGGCCGGCGCGATCCGCCGGCCGCCTTCCAAGGGACCAGAAGCCATGCGTACCGAGCAACCGAAAGTCATCTACCTCAAGGATTACCAGGCGCCCGAGTACCTGATCGACGAGACGACCCTGACCTTCGAGCTGTACGAGGACCACACCCTGGTCCACGCGCAACTGGTCATGCGCCGCAACCCGGAGCGCGGCGAGGGCCTGCCGCCGCTGGTGCTCGACGGCCAGCAGCTCGAACTGCTCTCGGTGTCCCTGGACGACCGCGCCCTGGAGGCTGGCGACTACCAGCTGGACGAGAACCACCTGACCCTGCAGCCGACCGCGAAGCAGTTCACCGTCGACAGCAGCGTGCGCATCCACCCGGAGACGAACACCGCCCTGGAAGGCCTGTACAAGTCCGGCAAGATGTTCTGCACCCAGTGCGAGGCCGAAGGTTTCCGCAAGATCACCTACTACCTCGACCGCCCGGACGTGATGAGCAGCTTCACCACCACCGTCTCGGCCGAGCAGCACAAGTACCCGGTGCTGCTCTCCAACGGCAACCCCATCGCCAGCGGCGCCGAGGAGGGCGGGCGGCACTGGGCGACCTGGCAGGACCCGTTCAAGAAGCCGGCCTACCTGTTCGCCCTGGTCGCCGGCGACCTCTGGGCGGTGGAAGACAGCTTCACCACCATGAGCGAGCGCGAAGTCGCCCTGCGGATCTACGTCGAGCCGGAAAACATCGACAAGTGCCAGCACGCCATGGACAGCCTGAAGAAGTCCATGCGCTGGGACGAGAAGGTCTACGGCCGCGAGTACGACCTGGACATCTTCATGATCGTCGCGGTCAACGACTTCAACATGGGCGCCATGGAGAACAAGGGGCTCAACATCTTCAACTCCAGCTGCGTGCTGGCCAAGGCCGAGACCGCCACCGACGCCGCGCACCAGCGCGTCGAGGGCGTGGTGGCCCACGAATACTTCCACAACTGGTCCGGCAACCGGGTGACCTGCCGCGACTGGTTCCAGCTGTCGCTCAAGGAAGGCTTCACGGTGTTCCGCGACAGCGAGTTCTCCGCCGACATGAACTCGCGCACGGTCAAGCGCGTCGAGGACGTGGCCTTCCTGCGCACCAACCAGTTCGCCGAGGACGCCGGCCCCATGGCGCACCCGGTGCGCCCGGACTCGTTCATCGAGATTTCCAACTTCTACACCCTGACCGTCTACGAGAAGGGTTCGGAAGTGGTGCGCATGATCCACACCCTGCTCGGCGCCGATGGCTTCCGCAAAGGCACCGACCTGTACTTCGAACGGCATGACGGCCAGGCGGTGACCTGCGACGACTTCGTCAAGGCCATGGAAGACGCCAATGGCGTCGACCTGACCCAGTTCAAGCGCTGGTACAGCCAGTCCGGCACCCCGCGCCTGGCGGTGCAGGAGAGCTACGACGCGGCGGCGCAGAGCTACACCCTGACCTTCCGCCAGAGCTGCCCGCCGACCCCCGGCCAGCAGGACAAGCAACCCTTCGTCATCCCGGTGGAAATGGGCCTGCTGGACGGCCTGGGCAACCCGCTGCCGCTGCGCCTGCAGGGCGAGGACACCGCCCACGGCAGCAACCGCGTGCTGCAGGTGAACGCGGCGGAGCAGTCCTTCACCTTCGTCGGCCTCGCCGAGAAACCGCTGCCGTCGCTGCTGCGCGGCCTGTCCGCGCCGGTGAAACTGAGCTTCCCCTATGGCCGCGACCAACTGATGTTCCTCATGCAGCACGACGAGGACGGCTTCAACCGCTGGGACGCCGGCCAGCAACTGTCGGTGCAGGTGCTCCAGGAGCTGGTCGGCCAGCACCAGCGCGGTGAAGCGCTGGTGCTGGACGAACGCCTGATCACCGCCTTCGGCACCCTGCTGCAGGACAACGCGCTGGACCAGGCGATGGTCGCCGAGATGCTCTCGCTGCCCAGCGAGGCCTACCTCACCGAGCTCAGCGAGGTGGCCGACGTCGACGCCATCCACGCCGCCCGCGAATTCGCCCGCAAGCGTATCGCCCAGGCCCTGCGCGAGCCGCTGTGGAAGCGTTACCAGGCCAACCGCGAGGCATCGCGCAAGACGCCCTACGTGGCCGAGGCCGAGCACATCGCCCGGCGCAGCCTGCAGAACATCGCGCTGTCCTACCTGATGCTCGAAGGTGGCGACGAAGTGCTGGCGGCCTGCCTGGAGCAGTACGAGGCCTGCGACAACATGACCGAACGCCTCACCGCCCTCGCGGTGCTGGTCAACTCGCCGTACGCCGACGAGAAGGCCAAGGGCCTGGAAATGTTCGCCGACTACTTCAAGGACGACCCGCTGGTGATGGACCAGTGGTTCAGCGTGCAGGCCGGCTGCACCCAGCCCGGCGGGCTGGAGCGCGTGCAGGCGCTGATGGGCCACCCGGCCTTCACCCTGAAGAACCCGAACAAGATCCGCGCCCTGATCGGCGCCTTCGCCAACCAGAACCTGGTCAACTTCCACCGCGCCGACGGCGCCGGCTACCGCTTCCTCGCCGACCAGGTGATCACCCTCAATGCGCTCAACCCGCAGATCGCCTCGCGCCTGCTGGTGCCGCTGACCCGCTGGCGCAAGTACGCCCCGGCGCGCCAGGCCCTGATGCGCGCGGAACTGGAGCGCATCCTGAGCGCCGGCGAGCTGTCCAGCGACGTCTACGAGGTGGTCAGCAAGAGCCTCGCCTGATCCGCGAAACGCTCGACGAAAAGGTGTTATCGGCGCACGCCGGTAACACCTTTTTTATTGCCTGTTACTGTCGCCGGAATGCCCGTGGAACGATCGCTGCGGCAAGTGTCCGAGTGTTTCCGCAAGGGCTTCGGAAGTGCCGCTCAATAGCCTGAGTGTTACCGACGGTATCTGTTTTGTATCCGCTGGAGGCCGCGTGGCGACTGGGCTGCAGCGATTCCTAGTCCTTTTGGATGAGTTCCGTGGTGCTTAACAAAAGATAACGCGCCTTTAATTGTCAGCCCCGGGAAAGGCTGGCATATAACGCTCACTCCATATCCGCCTGCAATAAGAAAAAGAGGTATAGGCATATGCGTGAGCCCATGCGGCACGCCATACGCGAGCAGTCCGTAGCTTCGCTCGGACACCGGATTTCCGGCTCGCTCCTCCCCCTGCGCAAGTCGATCTCGCTGCTCGGCGCGCTTTCCTTCCTCTGGCTGGCGGCCGCGCCGCTGGCCGCCAGCGCGGCCGAAGCCGCCGCCGGCGCCGACGATGGCTACGCCATCAGTTCGGCCAAGGCCGGCAACAGCCTGCTGCTGAGCGTCAGCCACGCCGGCAAGCGCCTGGTGGCGGTCGGCGATCGCGGGCACATCCTGTTCTCCGACGACAACGGCAAGACCTGGGCCCAGGCCAAGGTGCCGACCCGGCAGATGCTCACCGCCGTGTACTTCGTCAACGACAAGAAGGGCTGGGCGGTCGGCCACGACGCGCAGATTCTCGTCAGCGACGACGCCGGCGCCACCTGGACCCGCCAGTTCGAAGACCTCAAGCGCGAAGCGCCGCTGCTCGACGTCTGGTTCCAGGACGAGAACCACGGCCTGGCCGTGGGCGCCTATGGCGCCATGCTGGAAACCCGCGATGGCGGCAAGAGCTGGGAAGACGTCAGCTCGCGGCTGGACAACGAAGACCAGTTCCACCTCAACGGCATCGCCGCCGTGAAGGACTCCGGCCTGCTGGTGGTCGGCGAGTCCGGCAGCCTGTTCCGGTCCAAGGACTGGGGCGAGACCTGGGAAAAGCTCCAGGGCCCCTACGAGGGTTCGCTGTTCGGCGCGGTCGGCACCGCCAAGTCCGGCACCGTGCTGGTCTACGGCCTGCGCGGGCACCTGTTCCGCTCCAGCGACTTCGGCGACCACTGGGAACAGGTCGCGCTGCCCATCGCCGGTGACGGCAACCTGGAATTCGGCCTGGCCGAAGGTTCGCTGCTGCCCGACGGCAGCATCGCCGTGGTCGGCAACGGCGGCAGCGTGCTGCTGAGCAAGGACGACGGCCAGACCTTCAGCATCTTCAACCGCCCCGACCGCCTGGCCCTGGCCGGCGTCGGCGCGGCCGGCGACGGCAACCTGGTGCTGGTCGGCCAGGGCGGCATCCACCTGGCTTCGGCGACCGGCGCCGAGCTGACAGAACAACAATGAGCCGGGGGACGCCATGAACGCAGTCAACTCGCACCACCAGGACAAGGCGACCTTGCTCGAGCGCCTGATCTTCAACAACCGTCCCATCGTGATCGCCATCTGCCTGCTGGTGACGCTGTTCCTCGCCTTCCAGGCGACCCAGGTGCGGCCGTCCACCAGCTTCGAGAAGATGATCCCGCTCAAGCACCCGTTCATCCAGAACATGCTGAGCCACATCAACGACCTCTCCAACCTCGGCAACACCGTGCGCATCTCGGTGGAGGCGGTGAACGGCGACATCTTCACCAAGGAGTACATGGACACCCTGCGGCAGATCCACGACGAGGTGTTCTACATCCCCGGCGTCGATCGTTCCGGCCTGAAGTCGCTGTGGAGCCCCAGCGTGCGCTGGACCGAAGTGACCGAGGAAGGCTTCGCCGGCGGCGAGGTCATCCCGCAGACCTACGACGGCTCGGCCAAGGCCCTGGAAAAGCTCCGTGACAACGTGCTCAAGTCCGGCCAGATCGGCCGCCTGGTGGCGAACAACTTCAAGTCGAGCATCGTCGACGTGCCGCTGCTGGAGGTCTACCCGGACGCCAAGGACCAGAGCAAGCTGCTGAAGCTGGACTACCGCCAGTTCTCCCATGAACTGGAAGAGAAGATCCGCGACAAGTACCAGGCGCAGAACCCGAACGTGAAGATCCACGTGGTCGGCTTCGCCAAGAAGGTCGGCGACCTGATCGACGGCCTGCTGATGGTGGTCGGCTTCTTCGGTATCTGCTTCGTCATCACCCTGGTGCTGCTGCTGTGGTTCACCAAGTGCGTGCGCTCCACCATCGCCGTGCTGTCCACCACCCTGGTGGCGGTGATCTGGCAGCTCGGCCTGCTGCACACCATCGGCTTCGGGCTGGACCCGTACTCGATGCTGGTGCCGTTCCTGATCTTCGCCATCGGCATCTCCCACGGGGTGCAGAAGATCAACGGTATCGCCCTGCAGTCCAGTGACGCGGAAACCCCGCTGCTGGCCGCGCGGCGCACCTTCCGCCAGCTGTTCCTGCCGGGCATGATCGCCATCCTCGCCGACGCCGTGGGCTTCATCACCCTGCTGGTGATCGACATCGGCGTGATCCGCGAGCTGGCCATCGGCGCCTCGATCGGCGTGGCGGTGATCGTCTTCACCAACCTGATCCTGCTGCCGGTGGCGATCTCCTACATCGGCATCAGCAAGCGCGCGGTGGAACGCAGCAAGAAGGACGCGGTGCGCGAGCATCCGTTCTGGCGCCTGCTGTCCAACTTCGCCAGCTCCAAGGTAGCGCCCATCTCCATCCTGATCGCCCTGGTGATGTTCGCCGGCGGTCTCTGGCAGGGCCACCACCTGAAGATCGGCGACCTCGACCAGGGCGCCCCGGAACTGCGTCCGGACTCGCGCTACAACCAGGACAACGACTTCATCATCCGCAACTACTCCACCAGTTCCGACGTGCTGGTGGTGATGGTTGAGTCGGCGGCCGAAGGCTGCTCCGCGCACCAGACCCTGCAGGCCATCGACGAGTTGTCGTGGAAGCTGGAGAACACCGAGGGCGTGCAGTCGGCCATTTCCCTGGTGACCGTGTCCAAGCAGGTCATCAAGGGCATGAACGAAGGCAACCTGAAGTGGGAAACCCTGTCGCGCAACAAGGACGTGCTGAACAACTCGATCAGCCGCGCCGACGGCCTCTACAACAGCAGCTGCTCGCTGGCGCCCCTGCTGGTGTTCCTCAACGACCACAAGGCCGAGACCCTCGACCGTGCCGTGGCCGCCGTGCAGGAATTCGCCAAGGACCACGAGAAGGACGACCTGAAGTTCAAGCTCGCCGCGGGTAACGCCGGCATCGAGGCGGCCACCAACGAGGTGATCAAGCAGTCCGAGCTGATCATCCTGATCCTGGTGTACATCTGCGTCGCGGCCATGTGCATGATCACCTTCCGCTCCTTCGCCGCGACCCTGTGCATCGTCCTGCCGTTGATCCTGACCTCGGTGCTGGGCAACGCGCTGATGGCTACCCTCGGCATCGGCGTGAAGGTCGCGACCCTGCCGGTGATCGCGCTGGGCGTGGGTATCGGCGTGGACTATGGGATCTACATCTACACCCGCCTGGAGTCCTTCCTGCGCCAGGGCCTGTCGTTGCAGGAGGCCTACTACGAGACCCTGAAGTCCACCGGCAAGGCCGTGCTGTTCACCGGCCTGTGCCTGGCCATCGGCGTGGCCACCTGGATCTTCTCGGCGATCAAGTTCCAGGCCGACATGGGTCTGATGCTGACCTTCATGCTGCTGTGGAACATGTTCGGCGCGCTCTGGCTGCTGCCGGCCCTGGCCCGCTTCCTGATCAACCCGGAGAAGGTCCGCCTGAAGAAGGCCTCGATCCTGGTTCACTGATCCTGGCGTGACAACGAAAAACCGCGGCCTTGGCCGCGGTTTTTTTTCGCCTGCCGGAACGGCGGCGGATAACGCTTGGGGCGTTATGCGCCCTACGCAGCCCCACCCACGCCATTCCCCTGTAGGAGCGGGCCATGCCCGCGATTCGCGCGCAGGGCGCGCTCCTACAGGGAGGCGATGCCGAGGTGTTTTTCGTAGGAGCGAGCTTGCCCGCGAACAGGTTTTGCCGGTGGCGTAGGTTGGGGCTCAAGAGCGCCCTCTCCCCAACCCGCTCCCGTAAGCGGGAGAGGGGGTTGTCCTGAGCGGCCGGAAAATCCGGAGCAATCCTGATACGCCTGGCTACGTCGCCACTCCCCGCGTAGGGCGAATAACCGTTCGCGGTTATCCGCCGTTGGCCTTGACCGCCCCCCGGAATTTCGTCGGAAATCCGCGCCCCAGCTAGCCCCGGCAAAGTTGGAACACTTCCTGCAAATACCCCTGCGACGCCACCGACGGCGTCAAAAGTTTGATGTCGGCGGGCCCAGGCCCGCGCCAGGGTAGGGGAGTTCGGGGTGGATCGTACGCAATTGATCGGAACAGTGCGCAGCAACCTGTCCGGGTTGGGCCGTGGCAACCTCGGGGTGCCGCTGCTGCTGCTCGCCATGCTGGCGATGATGACGCTGCCGATCCCGCCGTTCCTGCTGGACGTGCTGTTCACCTTCAACATCGCCCTGTCCATCGTCGTCCTGCTGGTCAGCGTGTACGCCCTGCGCCCGCTGGACTTCGCCGTGTTCCCGACCATCCTGCTGGTCGCCACCCTGCTGCGCCTGGCGCTGAACGTCGCCTCCACCCGCGTGGTGCTGCTCCACGGCCACGACGGCCACGCCGCCGCCGGCAAGGTGATCCAGGCCTTCGGCGAGGTGGTGATCGGCGGCAACTACGTGGTCGGCATCGTGGTCTTCGCGATCCTCATGATCATCAACTTCGTGGTGGTCACCAAGGGCGCCGGGCGTATCTCCGAGGTGAGCGCGCGTTTCACCCTCGACGCCATGCCCGGCAAGCAGATGGCCATCGACGCCGACCTCAACGCCGGTCTCATCGAGCAGGCCGAGGCGAAGAAGCGCCGCGCCGAAGTGGCCCAGGAGGCCGACTTCTACGGCTCCATGGACGGTGCCTCGAAATTCGTCCGCGGCGACGCCGTCGCCGGCCTGCTGATCCTCTTCATCAACCTGATCGGCGGTGTCGCCATCGGTGTGATCCAGCACTCCATGTCCTTCGGTGACGCCGGCAAGGTCTACGCCCTGCTGACCATCGGTGACGGCCTGGTGGCGCAACTGCCGTCGCTGCTGCTGTCCACCGCCGCGGCGATCATGGTGACCCGCGTCTCCAGCTCCGAGGATATGGGCCAACAGGTGCAGCGGCAGATGTTCGCCTCGCCCAAGGCGCTGGCCATCTCGGCTGCCATCCTCATCGCCATGGGCCTGGTCCCGGGCATGCCCCACGT